>JALGTI010000218.1 GCA_029821455.1 Candidatus Zipacnadia bacterium
CGTACCCATTGGGTCACTGAACCCGGGGAAACGGTAGAAGTAGAACGACTTGTTGCCGGCCAGGTCGGCCCAGCAGAACGAGCACGGCGTATGCTGGCCGGGCACCTTCTGCATCAGCTCACGCTCAATGCCCTCCTCGGCCAGCCTCCGCAGCAGCCACTCGCCCAGCTCATCATCGCCGACGCGCGTGATAAAGCCGACTGACACGCCCAGGTGCGCGAGGCTGATGGCGAAGTTGGCCGCCGAGCCACTGGGCAGGGGCACCAGCCGCTCAGCCTCAGCCACGGACTGCCCTGGCCTATCGGGGGTGATCTCCACAAGCGCTGAGCCGATAACGATGACCTGGGGCATCATGCACCAGCTTGGCCGAGACGTTCTCGGAGGCTATTGGAAAACATACCTCTGCCTACGGAGAGGGTGAGAGCACATTTGTGGCCTCACTCGCGCAGTTGTCGCCCCTACCAAATACCACCGCCAATAGCCGCAGCGGGTCCCTTGAAGGTCGCCTGCTAGCCTGTGATCTGCCCACAGCAGTCCTAGTCTGCCGCCTCCACGGCCACGGCAACGACTGTGCCGCCCGGGATGTCCACGGCGAAGGCCACCTTGCCATTGCTGGTGACATCCCGACACGCCTCACCGCTGACAAGCTCTGTGGCGGCGTATGGGCCGTCCTGCGGATCAAGCAGACTCTTATCAACAGTCACCCGCACTGACTTGTCTTCCTTGCTGTGGTTCTTGAACGAGAAGAACAGCTCCTTGCCCCCCTGCCCGCCGTAGCCTTCGCGAAGGCGGGTGCCGCCGAAGCGTTCGATCTGCACCTGCTCATCATCGGTCCAGGCAAGAGTCACTGGCTCCCAGCCGGCCGCACTGAGGCGTTCGAGGATCGGCACGTACGTTTCCATCAGCGCTACGTAGTCGGAGTTAGCGGTGTTGTAGTAGCCACCCGGCCAGCAGCCATACAGTAGATGATCGCGCACGAAGGGGTCCTGGTAGTGTTCGGCTCTCGTGGGTAGACTGCAGACCGGTTTATGATGCCCCATGGTGCGGGCATAAGTCTCCGTGCCTCGTATGCCACCCTCGTAGCCGAAGATGTCCACGAGAGGCAGCATGGCAGGCACTGTGGACATGCCGCCTAGATTCGCGATAAGGTAGCGGCTTTGGGAGCGCAATCTTGCGGCGATTTCCTGTTCTAGCTCGTAGGTAGACATATCCTTGATAATGAAAGGCTCCAGCGTATCCGGGTCAAACCACAATGGCTCATCAGTGTATGCGAAGTGCTCACGGCGGTAGTTGAAATGGTCACCCCTGGACTGGAAGTTGTCCCACGCAAATCCGTCGTAACGTGCCTCACCATCGGCAAAGAACTTGTCTATAAGCGGCCAGGTCGTGTTGAGGTGGAACTCACCTAGGCCGCCGGGAATGTCGGGATCGGCGTTGCAGGGGATGTAAGAAGCCATCAGATAGTCGCTATCCCTCGGTCTAGCCTGACCGTAAAGGTTACCACTGCGGTCCAATACCAGCGACCGCAGGAGTACCTTGGCCATCTCTGGCATCCAGCCCTGGTAGTCCGTCCCATACAACTCTTCAGAAAAGAACAGCGAGTAGGCGTAGCGAGGCAAGGGTTCACCCCGGTCCGGATCAGCTATGTATCTGAGTCGTTCCATTATTTCCTTCGGACCGGCCTGTTCGTATCCCTCCATACTCGTGTGCATATTGGTCCACTCGATATAGTTGAAGGCGAAGTAGCCATGCTCATTGTCGAACTTGGCGGCCGGGGGACGCAATCCCCAGTGATAAAGCAGCCCCAAATCAGGGATATGCTGATTGCCCTCCAAGTTGCCCCAGCAGACCCAGCCGCCATCACGAGGGATCCGCTTCACGAAGTAGTCGGGAAAGTAGTCGTAGTACTTCTGCACCGTGGAGCGCAAGCCCCACTCCGGATCGCTGCGGAAGATGCGAAACGCAAACTCAGCGGTCTGGTGCTGCTTTACCGCAGCCGGGCTCAGGCAGAAGTCATAGGCGATGTAGAGGCACTGGAAGCGCGGGTTATATACCATGCGCTGCAGGCGCGGCATATCCAGGGGCGTGGCGAGGCCGAGCGCCTCAGTGTCGCCGCTGATGCAGCAGAAAGGATAGGCTGACCAGCGAGGCTTCTTTGGCTTCATGGGTTGGTAGAAGAGCTCGCCTGTTCCGGTAATGGGTCTCGGAGTGCGGATGTCGTTCCACCACGTCCACCCAGTGGCGTCCACCGGCAGAACGAAATACAAGGTCAAGGGGCGGTCGTCGTCGCCCGTGTCTTTGACGGTGACGTTGCATTGAATGCGGTCGCCTTGGGGCTTGTAGAAGGCGGTGACCAACAGTCCGTCCTCGAAGGCCTGACTCTGCCTCAAGCCCCAGTCGTGGCGCACGATACTGCCTTCCACTGGCCGCGGTTGCTTGTCGGTGCGCCAGTCGCGTATCATCAGGCCCGAAAGCGTTGATACCTCATCCCCGTCAGGAGACATAGGCCCCTTCGGCGATCGCAACTGGACCACCCGGCCTGTGTTGTCCAACACCAGCGCCAAGCCATCCTGAGCAACCACTTGGTACAGCGGCTCCTGGCGTGGCCGATTGATTGCCTCCACGCTCAATTGGTCAAAGTTGGGCGGCGTCCCCTCTATCGGTACTAGTTCCAGTCCATCTACCCACCAGGTGTAGTCATCGTCATGGCTGCCCTCTGGGACCAGGTAGAGGGAGATATTCTCTACCCGGCCGCGATCATAATTCGTCATATCGTCGGTCAACTGCACCCATTCGCCCACGGGGACACGGTGTTTAACTAGCTGCTGGGAGAGATTGCTGCCGCTGGTCACCCAAATGAACATCACCTTGCTGGTGACCTTAGGATCCTCGGAAACCACCTTGACCCAGTAGCGCAGGGCCTTGTACCCGGTCCAATCGTTGGTGTCTGGATCTAGGTCACGGATCCACGTCGGCCAGTAATACTTGCCTGTCTGGGGAGATTTGATGTCGAAACGCAAACAGCCCCGGCCCTCCTTGAAGTCCTCAGTATCCAGAGAGACCACAGCACCCAGTTCCGGATGGTACGGCATATACAAGCCCGGGGCCTCCATATTGTCAAATAGCACCGCTGCCTGCTCGCAATAGGCAATCCTGCACGCAACTAACGAAAACGTCACGAACACCAACACACGGAATGCACGCATTGGTAGCCCTCCCTATCGAAACATACTGCAACTGCTCACCTTTTTGGTATTTGTGAGGGCTTCTGCAACAGTCCCGATGGGTCTTTGCTGGCACCGGGGTTATGCCATACTAGTGGCTTTGACCTTCTCGACCACTGCGGCAAACGCCTCCGGGTCCTCCAAGGCCAGGTAAGCCAGGGTTTTTCGATTGAGACGGATGTCTGCCTTGCGCAGGCCACCGGCGAATTGGGAATATGACATCCCGTGTTCCCTGACGGCGGCGTTGATGCGCGCAATCCACAGTTTGCGGAAATCACGCTTGCGAACGCGGCGGTCGCGGTACGCGTAGTTCAGACCGCGCATCACCGTTTCCTTGGCAGTCTTATACAGTCTGCTGCGGCTCCCCACAAAACCCTTGGCAGCCTTAATCGTCTTCTTGCGACGGCGCCGGGTCGTCGGACCTCTCTTTACCCGTGGCATATCTATAACTCTCCTTCACTTGCTCTAACACAGCGGGACTTTCTGCAAAATTTCAATCCGGGGTTGTTGCACCCGGCCGTGGCTTCGCACCGACAGCCTGCATAAGGGCCTTGATGTAACCCAGGGCATAGGCCCGTCCCCGGTGTCCCTGCGGCGTGTCCCCGGCCACTCCGGGCGTGTGGTCAGGCATTATGGCATAGCGATACCCGACCTGGTGATAGGCCCGCATCGCCTCAAGCATGTCCACATCGCCCTCGTCAATGAACACCTCATCGAACTTGGGCATTGACCCCCGCACATTGCGGAAGTGGACGTGGTTAATCTTATCTCTTTCACCGAAGTAGCGGATCATACCGATGACATCGGCGCCCGCTTGCTCCGCGACTGTCCCCTGACAGAAGTTGAGCCCATTAGCCTCGCTGGGCACCATCTCCACCACCCACTTCATCCCCTCGAAGTCGCTGAGGATCCTGGCCTCGCCCTTCAGCCAAGGTGTTGGTGGGTCGTGCGGGTGCAGGGCTAAACGCACACCAGCCTGTTCGGCTGCCGGCACGATGCGGACCAGGAAGTATTCCAGCCGCTCCCACATCTCGTCGGGGCCGACAGCCCAACCCGGCTCGGGCTGGGCATCCTTGACCAGGTCATAGTCAAAGCGGCGAATGCGCGCACCGCCCCTGCCCCAACTGTTGTCACCTGGGATACTCCCCCAGACATCAATAATGCTCCAGGTCCATTCCACCACCGGAATGCCGGCCTCGCCACATATCAGGATGGTCTCGCAGACATCTTCGATTTCTCGATCCCGCTCGGGCCGGCCCAGGCGGGCGTTCCAATACTGGGTCTCGGGCCCCTGCGGCAGCAAGAAGACATCGAGGCTCAGATCGTACCTAGCGAGGCGATCCTGCAGCCGATGCAGGTCGTCTGTGGGCACCACACCACACTGCTTCGGGGGCATCAACTGCCCGCCGCAGATCTTGATACACTCTACACCAAGCTGCGCCGCGAACTGAAATGTCTCATCTGAAAACTCCGTGACACCTATACAAAGCTTCATCAACAACAGCTACCTCTGCCGGCTGTAGCGAATGGCTACCGGCTGCCGTAGGGCAGCATCCTGGATATCTTTTTTGCCCGGCGTCCTTTTACCTCAGCTTCCATGCCCAATCGCCGCTTGCGACGGCGCGACTTCTTGGACAGCAGATGACGCAGCCCCGTCTGGCGGTGCATCACGCGGCCGCTGCCGGTTATCTTGAAACGCTTGGCTGCTGCTTTCTTGGTCTTCATCTTGTTCTTAGCCACAAGCGACATCCTTTCAGTCTACAAAACGCGACGCTGCCCAGGCCAGGGCCTGGGCGGCGAGCGATTAGCTCTGTTATTGCCGACTTAGCCCTGCGAGAGAGGTTCAGCCGGCCGAGAATCATCGTCATCCTGCGTCCCTCCATCCGTGGGGGCTGGTCAACCTCCCCAACGTCGGTGGAACCATCAATAAAGCGCTGCAGTTGAGCCTCCCCTATTTCCTTGTGTCGTAATTCCGGGCCGCGGAAGATGACATTGAACTTCACCTTATGTCCCTTGGTCAGGAACTTCCTGGCATTCCGCAGCTTGAACGCAATGTCGTGCTCGTCGGTGTTGGGCCGCACGCGAATATCCTTTATCTCTATCTGCTTGGACTTCTTGCGGCCCTCCTTGGCCTTCTTTTGCTGATCGTAGCGGAACTTCCCGTAGTCAATTATCCGGCACACGGGAGGGTCAGCTTGTGGAGCCACCTCAATGAGGTCCAACCCACGCTTTTCCGCCTCCTGTCGCGCCTCCTGGATGGACAACACGCCCAGTTGTTCACCATCGGGATCAACCACGCGCACCTGTGGCGCGCGGATACGTTCATTGACCCGGTAGGTTCCTGTGGCGATCTGGCCTCACCCCTTTAGGAGTTACTGCGATTGCAACGGGCCGCCCGGCGCTAGCGGCCCGCTGACCCCTCCTTCTGCGCGCACAGATTACAGTACTCAACCCAACCTGTCAAGATGCATCGTCCGGCAGAAGTGAACTGGCATCCCTCAGAGCTCGCCACTGGCCGCCGCTGCCCTGGCTACCAGGACCAGACACCATGAGTAGTCTCCTTTGATCATTCAAAC
>JALGTI010000008.1 GCA_029821455.1 Candidatus Zipacnadia bacterium
CCGGACGAAAGCGCCCACATTGCTTACTTACGAGAGTTGGTCAGTTTACGCGCGCTGCCTGTCTTCACTACGGGCAGTGGGAACTATGAGGCCCATCAGCCGCCTCTTTACTACTTGTCGGCCATGCCTGCTTTCCTGGTGGCCCGTGCCATCTCTCCGGCCGGGGCCGACGGCCTGGGCGCGCTCGGTGTCAAGCTCCTGCGGCTGTGGAGTGTGCTGCTGGGCGGGCTATCGCTGGTTGCAGCATACTATCTCGGCCGGCTACTGTTTCCATGCTCCTGGCCCTTACAGGTGGCACTGCCGGCGGCCCTGGCGGCCTTGCCCTCACGGACCTTCATCTGCGCCAGCGTTAGTAACGATGTGGCCAGCGAGCTATTCAGCATTGTGGCGTTGGCGCTGATGGTGAGCGGCTTGCGGGAGGGTTTCACCCCTCGGCGTGTGGGCGCTGATGGTGAGCGGCTTGCGGGAGGGTTTCACCCCTCGGCGTGTGGCCTGGCTAGGGCTCGTCATCGCCTTGGCGTTGCTGTCCAAGACCACTTGCCTGGCGCTGATTCCGGTGGCAATTGTAGCAGTCACCCTCGGCAGCCGTGCAGAGCGTGCAATTGACTGGCGACGAGCGCTGCTGGGACTGCTGATTATCGCCGCCATCATCACCTCCGTGTGGGGATGGTGGGCCATCCGCAATGTAGTGCTGTACGGCGACCCGTTGGCGACAGCAGCCTTCGAAGAGGTTTTCAGCAAGGACCGGGCGACACCGCAGTATTTCTATAGTAACCCCCAGGCAACGTTCAGCCCGCCAATGTATGCACAGCTCGTGGCAAGGGTGACCCTCCTGAGTCTGTGGGGTGTATTTGGCCAGGCCTGTGAATACATGCCGCCGCTGTACTATGCCCTGGGTAAGCTGCTTGCCGCCTTTGCGCTCCTGGGGTTGCTTGCGAGGCTGCTGCGAGGGTGGCAATCGCGGACTGCTATTGACGCCCAGTCAGTCCGAATCTGGGTGGTGCTGGGACTGATGTTAGGCGTGGTACTGGCGATGTTCACAGCTTTCAATGCCAGCTTCTTCCAGGCCCAGGCCCGCTACCTGTTCCCGGCCAACGCTGCGCTCGCGGCGGTCTTTGTCGCCGGCCTGTCTGGCCTAGCTGCAGGCCGCTGGCGGCCGCTGCCGGTGTGGACTGGCGTGGCGATACTAGCTATTATGACGGTGTGGGTATTAGACGCCTGGTTTACATTGAGCTTCTTGCCGTTCGAGTCATTCTAGGCCCATTCAATCAAGGAAGCACTGGATGACCCAAGCCAACGACATCCTGCTGACCGTCATAGTCGTGGCTCACAATGAGGCTGACACCATCGCGGAGATTCTCCAGAAGGTGGTGGAGGTTGAGATAGACAAGGAGATTATCGTCCTGGACAACGCTTCCACCGATGGAACGCGCGAGATTATCCAGGGCCTTAATCTACCTGGCCTGCGCACTGTGCTCCAGCCCCGGAACATTGGCAAAGGCCACGCTGTCAAAGAGGGTATCAGGTTGGCGAGAGGGAAGTATGTAGTAGTCCAGGATGCCGACCTGGAATATGACCCGCGGGACTTCGTCCCGTTGCTGGAGGCAGTTCAGCGGCCGGAGGTGCTGGCTGTGAGCGGTTCACGGTGGCTGGGTCTGCGTCGTAACGGCAAGCGGCTGACCCATACGGCTTATAATGTGGGACGCAACCTGATAGACGGATTCTTTCGCCTGCTGTACTGCAGCAACTTGACTGATGTATCAACCTGCTACAAGATGGTATCTGTAGACGTACTGCGCTCACTCGAGCTGCGCGGGGATGGCTTTGATCTGGACTTTGAACTGCCGGCCAAGCTGGTCAGGCGGGCACGGCAAGTCGGGAAGCGCATCGTTGAAGTGCCAATCGCCTACTATCCGCGCACCATCGTCGAGGGCAAAAAGATTCGCTGGTGGCATGGCTTGCAGGCCATCGGCACGCTGCTCAAGTATCGCTTCTGGCGTTAGGCGGTCAGACCGTGTGGACTTCAGGCAAGCTGCGGGTTCGGCAAGCTCACCGTCCTGTCTTCAACCCTGAGGCTCAGACCCGAAGGGAGCTAGTCGAAGGAGAAGCTTGCCCTACGTAAGAGATGTGGTGGCGTAGGCTTCCAGCCCGTGGCGCATCAGGCAGGTGTTAGAGTGAAGAGACCGGGGCTGGTGGTGATCGGTGTAGCTGTAGGAGCGGCTGCGGTGGTCAGCATTGTGGCAGTCGTCATGCTGAGACGCCAGCCGCTGCCACAGCCACCCACACTCGTGAGGCCCTCGGCTCAGCTACCGGCTCACGCTGAGATCAAGGGGGCCGAGATAAGCCACGAGGATGAGGCTGGGAATGTGCTGTGGCGCTTGAAGGCAGGCGGCAAGGCGGACTATGACCAGCAGGCCCGCATCACCACCGCCGCCGACGTGCGCTGGGAGTTCTTTTCCAGCGGGCAGCCGACGATTGTGATAGAGGCCCCCGTGTTCGTGGGCGACTATCCCCAGCGTGAGCTTGGATTTGGTGAGGGTGTGCTGATACATACGGCAGACGGCCAGCAGACCTTTGAGGCCCAGAGGGTAACATATCAGTTCGATAGCCATGAGCTGCTGCTTGAACAGCCCCGCCTGGTCAAGGGACGTTACGAGATCACTGGCGCCAGGGCTGTGCTCGACATTGCTGAAGAGCAGTTGCACCTGACCGGCGGCGTACGCCTGACGCGCAGTTAACTGCAGGGGAACTCATCGGGGTGAAGCTTATGAAAAAACGTGTTATGCTACTCCTGGCTCTGGCCATCGGACTGGCGGTAACTGTGGCCCTGGCCCAGGCTACCAAACGCACCCAGACTGCTGTCATCACTGCTGATGACCTTGTGTATGATTGGGACACCGACATCTTCGAGTTCACTGGCAACTGCCGGGTACAGATTTCTGGCCCTGATGAGGCGACAATGACCGCGCCCAAGATGATCGTAGAACTCAACGAGAAGGCGGACAGGGTCAAGATACTCCGCACCGTGGGCAAGACCCACTTCAGCGTCCTGACCGCCCCCAATAACAAGGGCCAGCGGCGACGCATCGAGGCCTCCAGCAACAACGGTGCGACTTATAATGAGACTACTCAGAAGGTGGTACTCAGTGGCGGGGCGGTGGCCGATATGACGATGGTTCCACCGGATGAGCGCGTTCACGCCGTGCACTTTAAGGGAGAACGGATAACGGCTGACCTGAACACCAAGCAGATCAAAGTCAGCCAGGCGCATATGGAGGTCACCGGCGACGTAGAGCAATAGCATAAGGCGCCAACAACAATGGCACTGGTAGCCGAAGGACTTGTCAAATCATATAGCGGCAGGCGGGTGGTGGATAACGTCAGCCTCGAAGTGCAGCGCGGCGAGATCGTGGGCCTGCTGGGGCCCAATGGCGCCGGCAAGACCACCACCTTCTATATGGTGCTGGGCCTGGTGCGCTCTGAGGCGGGCCGCGTGCTGCTGGATGGTGCGGATCTGGCCGACCTGCCGATGCACCAGCGCTGCCGCAAGGGCCTCGGCTACCTGGCCCAGGAGCCGTCGGTCTTCCGCAAGCTCAACGTCCGCGACAACCTGTTGCTGATCCTGGAGATGCAGCCGCTTACTCCGGCCGAGCGCAACAAGCGGGCCGATGAGCTGATGGAGAAGCTGAGGGTCGAGCACCTCGCCGGTGCCCTCGGGCAGGTGCTCTCCGGCGGCGAGCGGCGGCGCACAGAAATAGCCCGCGCTCTGTGCACCTCGCCATCGTTTATCCTGCTCGATGAGCCCTTCACCGGTGTTGACCCCATCGCCATTGACGACATCAAGGATATTGTCACTGATCTGCGCTCAGAGGACATCGGGATACTTATCACCGACCACAATGTGCGCGAGACCCTCAACATCACTGACCGGGCTTACATTATCTCCGAGGGCGTCATTCGCACCCAGGGCCCCTCGGACGAGCTGCCGAATGATCCCATCGCGCGCCAGTACTACCTGGGCGAGCGCTTCCAGATGTGACTGCACCGCCGGCCACCACTGGCCTCAGATACGCCCTGTTGCCTATGCACAAACTAGATCGCTACATCCTGGGCGAGGTGTTGGGGCCGCTTCTGTTCGGAATCGGCGCCTTTGTCATCATCCTGGTCAGCGTAGACATCCTCCGCGAGGCTTTCAAGCTGATCTTCCGACAGGGCATACCTGCGCTCATCGTGGCCCAGGCCTTCATCTACCAACTGCCCCAGACCATCGCCCTGACGCTGCCCATGGGCACGCTGTTTGGAGTTCTGATGGCGATGAGCCGCCTTAGCAGCGAGGGTGAAGTCGTTGCAATCCAGGCCGGAGGGGTCAGCTTCCCCCGTATCGCCCTGCCTATGGTGGTGGTCGGCATAGTGGTGTCACTGGCCACATTTGCCCTCAACGAGACCATCTCCCCGCCAGCCAACAAGGCTGCGCGCCGCTTGTTGGCCGAGGCCGGAGGGAGTGACCTGGCTGTCAGGCACCACTATACCTTCCAGATACCGCCTGAAGGCGAACCAGACAAGTACATGCATGCTGCAGTCTTTGATACCCGCAATCTTACTCTCCAGAAAGTCCTGATCATCGAGTGGCGGGCTGGAGAGCCGTGGAAATGGTTTATTGCTGATTCAGCACAGTGGGAAGGCGAAGAGATAGTTCTGCACGACCTTACGTACGTCAGCCACAACGGCCGCACTACCACTCACCTTGACCAGTTAACCTATCACATCGGAATGGCTCCAGAGCAAGTGGCCCGCTATGAGCGCAAGCCCGATGATATGAGTATGGCTGAGCTTGGGCAGGAGCTGCGGCTGCGCTCGCAGGTGGATCCAGGTGATCGCTCACTGTACGAGCTGCGCCAGCACTACCACAGTCACACCGCCATCCCCTGGTGCGCGCTGGGCTTTGCGCTGCTTGCCGCGCCCCTGGCTCTGCGGCCTCAGCGCACCAGCGCCGGCGTCGGTCTTGGCATATCGCTGGGGATTATTCTGTTTTACTACGTGGCCTTCTATCTGCTCAGCGTCGTCGGCGAGCAGGGCGCCATCCCGCCCGTGGTGGCAGCCTGGCTGCCGAATGTAGCGCTGTTTCTGGTCGGCATCGGCCTTATTATAGATCGCTCGCGCTGAGGCAGACCGCTGCGCGAACCAGCTACTGGCTATGGACACGGGGGTGTATGATGACATTCTACACCATCTTCGCACTGATTCTGCTGCCGATTCTTGGAGGCTTCATTGCCTGGGCCGGTGATGTGATAGGTTATCGGCTGGGCAAGAGCCGGCGTTCGCTGTTGGGCATGCGACCACGGGTAACGGCGCGGGTTGTGGGCATCGTCGTCGGGGTACTTCTGGTCCTGGCAACGCTGGCGGTCGCTGCCGCTGGCAGCCGCGAGGTGAGCGATGCCCTCTTCAACCTGGCCCAACTTCGCTCCGCACAGACCACCCTCGGCCATCAGAATGACGTCTTGCAGGAGCAGGTACAGACAGCCAGGCAACAAGCCGACAAGGCTCAGACGCAGGTCACCGAACTCTACGAGCAGTCAGAGGAGTTGAACACCCAGGTAGAAGAGACCCAGGAGATGCTTCGGAGGGCAAATTCGCAGCTTAGCTCCGTCCGCAGCCAACTGAGTACTGCCAGACGAGACCGGGACAAAGTGGCAGCCGAAAGGGATGATTTGACTGCTCAGAGGGACAAGCTCAAAGACCAGCTAACGCAATTGACGGACAAGTATGTGAAGACCAATGCAAATCTTGCTGAGGCTGAGGTAAACCTCCAGGATGCTCAGCAACAGAACGATAAGTTGCGGGCCAAGAATGAGGAGCTACACGCAGAGCAGACAAAACTCAAACAAGAGAACTTACAACTTGTCAGTACTAATGACACCCTCCGCCACCGGCAAGAAGACCTCAACCGAAAGATAGAAAAGCTAAACAACAGCATCACGGAGTTCGACACAAGAGCGGCCGACTCCAGGGCAAGGATGGAGGATGCCGAAGCCGAAGCCAGGGCGCTCCTGAATGATCTGTTCGCCTGGCAGATGGGCGCGGCCGGTCGTCCTTTGATGTACGAACCGGGCGAGGAGATCATCTGCGCCGTGCTGGACACCGATCAGACGGGTGCGCAGATGGAGGCCAGCATCTGGGAACTGTTGCACATTGCCAGCGGGATCGCGGCCGGACGCGGAGCGGTCATCGGAGAGAACGGTATGGCGGTGAAGGTGCTGGCTCCCATACCTCCGGAGCGCCTTGGCGAAGAGGTGCCGGAGGCCGAGATAGTCCGCGACCTGGCCCGTCGCATCCGGCGCAGCCCGACCCACGGCTTTGTGGTGAGCGTCCGCTCGCTGCGCAGGGTGTTTGAGGGTGAGGGCGGACAGGTGCAGGTGGAGCTATGGGGTACCCCCAACTCGCGGCTGTTCAGAGAGGGCGACGTAATACTGAGTGCCAGCCTGGACG
The DNA here is from genome assembly GCA_029821455.1 of Candidatus Zipacnadia bacterium. Classification (GTDB taxonomy): domain Bacteria; phylum Armatimonadota; class Zipacnadia; order Zipacnadales; family Zipacnadaceae; genus JALGVG01. The sequence continues at coordinate 6,487 of JALGTI010000008.1, forward strand.
GCTCAGCGCCTCGCGGCGAGGTATTCCGCGACCTGTTGACCCTGATGACGCAAATACGCCGCGTCCTGCGCGAACGTGACCTGATGCCAGACCCGGAGACCGGCCAATTCTTCACCGTGCCAGCAGAGGATATCCTGATGGTTATGGATGACTTGCTGGAGGCCGGTGGCAAACGCAAGCTTGAGGCAGTGGCCGGGGTTGACATATACAAGCTTATGCCTGAACACGAGGCTGTCAGCGTGCGACTGAGGGTCGTCCCACGTGACACCTAGACCATCAGTGCTGCCGAGGTGAGGGGAGCAAATGGAAACGCAAATCATCCTCGGGGTCGACCCCGGACGGTCCAAGTGCGGGCTGACGGTGTTGGGGGGAGACGGCAACGTGCTCGCGCGTCGGATCGTGCCGGCAGAAGAGCTGGGTGCTGAGGCGGCGCGTCTGGTCGCCGAATTCTCCGTGGATGCCATTGCCCTGGGTGACCGTACAGGCTTTCGTCAGGCCAGCGAGGCCATCTCCCAACACTGTCCAGACGTGCCCATCCGCTTGGTTGATGAGCAGATGACCTCGGTTCTGGCTCGCCACCTCTACTGGATTGAGCATCCCCCGCGCGGCCTGTGGCTTCTGGTACCAACGGCGTGGCGCGTGCCGCCGGGCCCGATTGACGACTACGCCGCCCTGGTACTAGCAGAGCGGCTGCGCCGTGATAGCCAGTAAGCCGGCACACAGACAGCCCGGGGCATCCCCCGGGCCTTCGTTTTGGCTAGGCACGCTGCCTCAATATGAAGGCCGGGTTGGGGCGCTGAGGGCCGCCGCTATGAGCAAGCCGAAGACCACACCGGTGAACGCACACAGATTGCCTCCGAAGTCGGTGAGGTACTCCTCGCCGACTGCCCATCCGACGCCCCCAAGCCCCGCTGTAACGGCCAACCCCAATAGTATTCGCATCTGTGTCCACCCCTATATGTAAGGTGGTTGTGTCTGCGGGCAGCCGTCCTCCGACCGGTATATGTTACAACTCTGTTACCTAGTATTATATCCCAAGCGGCGAGTCGCTAAGCATAAATCTGCTGTAGCCCTTGCATAAATGCCCCGCGTTCGCTATAATGGCGGGCACCGCACAGAGCCTCTGGCCTGGCGGTGCTTGTCTCTGATGTTCCGGCCCTGCCATATGGACAATCTCCATAGGCGTTCGGACACACAGCTAGACAGGCCACTTATCCTATGGAGGTTGATCTATGCCGACGGGTAAAGTCAAGTGGTTCAATGATCAGAAGGGGTACGGGTTCATCGAGCGCGATGATGGGGAGGATGTGTTCGTCCACTACACGGCTATTGCGGGCGAAGGGTATCGCTCCCTCACCGAGGGCTCCGTTGTGGAGTTCGATATCCAGCAGGACACAAAAGGTCCGCGCGCTGTCAATGTTGTGGTGACCCAGGCTGCCGAGGCGCCGCCGCGTAACACGGACGCCTGGTAGCATCCGGGGATGCCCGCGTCTATCCTGTAGTTTCTAGCCGGGCCGGGTTTCCGGCGACGGGGCTGCTAACAGAGGTGCCGTCCGGCGGGCGAGACGGCACCTTGTCGTGCCGCTAACTGTCCGCCCCGGTGGGCAGCGGCATGTTGCTGCGCGAGTTGTCTGGTCCGCTGACACCCGGTCTCTCGGTGTAGTCTAACGTCTCAGGAGCCACCTATGGCTGCCGCTCCGATACCGGCTACTGAGGCTCCACCTACCAAACGCATCACCGGCCTCACCCTCCGCGCCCTGCTCCTGGCAACCTTCTTCACCTTCCTCTCGGCGTGGTGGGAGCGTGGCAGCGCCTTGCTGACGGGCACCTGTCTCATTGGTGAGGCAATCCCTCCGGTTGCGGCTCTCGCCTTCCTGCTGGTGATGGTGGCTGCCAACTTCATCCTGGCCAGATGGGCGCCGCGCTGGCAGCTCAGCCGCGCCGAGATACTGGTCGTCTATGCGTTCCTGACCTGCGCCACCATCATCTCCTCCTTTGGCGTCATTGGCTCGGCTCTCCCGACCGGCATCTCCTTCTTCTACTTTGATGCTTCCGACCACAATCTCAAGCAGTTCTGGGACTACATCCCTAGTTGGTTTGCGCCCCGCGACATGGATGTTGTCATCCACTGGTTTGAGGGGGCCCCCGGAGGCATCGTTCCGTGGAAGGCATGGCTGGTGCCTCTGGGGATGCTGACACTGTACTGGACCCTTCAGTTTGGCACGATTCTGTGTGTGATGGTGCTGTTGCGAGCTCAGTGGTGCGAGCGCGAGCGCCTCAGCTTCCCTCTGGTGGAGATGGCCCATGAAATAAGCGGGGGCAAGACTCCGCACCCCGAAGACCCCCGCCTCTTCGCCAACCCCTATATGTGGATAGGCTTTGGTCTGGCCGCGGCGTTTAACCTCACGAACATTGCCAACGCGTTCAATCCGGCTTTCCCATCTATCGGCAATTATATCCAGGTGGGTGCCTCGTTCCGCGAGTGGCCGTTGAGCGTGATCAAAGACGTAGTCATCCGCATGAATCCCCTACTGTTCGGCATCGGCTACCTCACACCACTACCGATCCTGTTCACCGTGTGGGCCGTCTATTGGATCCTACAGGTCATCAGAGTATTGGTTGCCGGTGCAGGCATTGACGATCCCAATATCCCTTATGTCAAAGAGCAGGCCGGCGGGGCATACTTCGCTCTGGCCTTTGCGCTGTTGTGGGTCGCACGTCACCATCTTGCCACTGTATTCCGCTCAGCGCTGGGCCTGCGGCACGCTGATGACTCGCAGGAGGCAATGCCGCACCGCCTGGCTGTGTTTGGTGCCATCTTTGGCTTCGTCGGTATGCTTGCCTTTGGCCGCGCCACCGGTATTCCGCTGGCCATCGGTTTGTTTTGGTTCGGTGCAGTTGTGCTTCGCAGCGTCACCTTCGCTCGTATCAGGGCCGAGAGCGGGATGCCGGACAACTGGCTCAACCCCTACTACATCCAGGAGCAGACCGTGCTGGACGCCTTGGGCACCAGGGGCATTCTGCAGCGCTATGGCTGGGGCGCTCTGGTGGGCCTCAAGCTCATGGTTTACGTCCACAGGGGTTACTTCAGCGCCACGTCCGCCTTCCAGATGGAAGCCCTCCAGATGACCGACCGCGCCAACATCAACCGCAGGCAGATGGCTGCGGCTCTAATGTTGGCCTTGCTGATCGGGGCTGGCTTCGCTCACTGGATCAGGCTCAAGACAATCTACGATGTGGGGATGCTTCACATCAAGGAATGGTACTACACTGACTACAGCCAACTGCTCGCCTGGGCGGACGGCAACCACGAGCCGACTGACTATACGCGGCTCTTCTTACAGGCGATGGGTGGCGTGATCGCCCTTGCGTTGGTCATTATCCGCAACGCTTATATCCAGTTCCCAATTGACCCGCTGGGGTACGTTATGGCGCTCCAGGACGGCTATCTCCTGTGGGGCCCCTGCTTCTTTGCCTGGGTTATCAAGAAGCTGGTGCTGATGTTGGGTGGCGCCCGGCTCTATCGTCGCCTGCTTCCTCTCTTCATCGGAGTCGTGCTCGGACATTTCTTCGTCGGCGCCATCGTCTGGGGTCTACTGAGCCAGTCCGAACACCCCGTGTTCAAGCGCTACTACCTCTACTTCGGATAGGGTTAGCGCAGCAGCCTGGCAACCTGTTTGGGTAGCTTGCCAAACTTCCTGATAAAAAAACCAGAAAAGGTCTTGACAACAATATGCTCAAGGTTTATAATACCAGCACAGTCAAGAACACATACGCCGCTTCGGCGGCTATTTCACGGTTTGAAGGTGGTGAACGACAATGGCAAAGGCAATCGGAATCGACTTAGGGACCACCAACTCCTGTGTGGCAATTATGGAAGGTGATCAGCCCACGGTAATAGTCAACCCGGATGGCGAGCGGATTATGCCGTCGGTGGTGGGCTTCTCCAAGAGTGGAGAGCGGCTGGTGGGGCGGCAGGCCAAGCGCCAGGCGGTACTCAACCCCGAGCGTACGGTCAGCTCCATCAAGCGCAGGATGGGCACTCGCGACGTGTCAACCATTGACGGAAAGGACTACACACCTGAGCAGATTTCGGGGATGATTCTTCAGAAGCTCAAGGCCGACGCTGAGGCCTATCTGGGCGAAGAGGTCAAGCAGGCGGTCATCACGGTGCCAGCCTACTTCAATGATGCCCAGCGCACTGCGACCAAGCAGGCCGGGGAGATCGCTGGCCTGGAGGTGCTGCGCATCATCAATGAGCCGACAGCGGCTGCGCTGGCGTATGGCCATGGCCAGCAGGCGAAGGAAGCCACAATCCTAGTCTATGACCTTGGTGGTGGCACCTTTGACGTGTCCATCCTGGATGTAGAGATCACGGCCGCCGAGGAGGAGCGGGACGCCTATCACGTCCTGGCCACATCAGGCGACACGCGTCTGGGCGGGGATGACTTCGATGAGCTGCTGGTTGACTATATCGCCGATGAATTCCAGAAAGAGAACAATGTGGACCTCAGACAGGACCGCCAGGCCCTCCAGCGACTGCGTGAAGCGGCAGAGAAGGCCAAGTGCGAGCTGTCAACCACCCAGCAGACCGCCATCAGCCTGCCCTTCATCAGCCATGCCGAGGGCGTTGGGCCTCTGCACCTGGAGATGACCATCACCCGCGCCAAGCTGGAGGAACTCATTGATGATCTCGTCCAGAAGACGGAGGTCTCAGTCAAGCAGGCCCTGTCGGACGCGGGACTGACGAAAGATGACATTGATGAGGTCATCCTAGTCGGCGGCTCCACCCGCATTCCGACGGTACAGGAGTTACTCAGGAAGCTCACGGGCAAGGAGCCCCACAAGGACCTCAACCCCGACGAAGTGGTAGCGATGGGGGCGGCGATTCAGGCCGCTATACTAAGTGGCGGCGCTGATAGCATCGTGTTGATGGATGTCACCCCTCTCAGCCTCGGCGTCGAGACCCTGGGCGACGTATGCGACGTGGTGATCCCGCGCAACACCAATATCCCCACGCGCGACACACGCATCTACTCTACCGCTAGCGACATGCAGACGACCGTGGAGATCAACGTGTTGCAAGGCGAGCGCCCCCGCGCCAGCCAAAACACCTCACTGGGCCGCTTCCACCTGACCGGAATCCCGCCGGCTCCGCGTGGGCTGCCACAGATTGAGGTGACCTTTGACATTGACGCTAACGGCATCCTGCACGTCACAGCCAAGGACAAGGCCACCAATAAAGAGCAGGACATCACCATCACTGGCTCCGGCCAGTTGTCTGATGAAGATGTCCAGCGGATGGTCAAGGAGGCCGAGGCGCACGCCGAGGAGGACCGCAAGTTCAAAGAGCTGGCCGAGGCCCGTAACCAAGGCGACGCTCTGGCCTATCAGCTTGAGAAGACCCTCAACGACCTTGGCGACAAGGTCTCCGAGAGCGACAAGTCGGACATACAGGCGAAGATTGAGGCTCTGCGTGAAGCAGCCAAGGGTGACGACGCGGCGGCCATCCGCGCCAAGATGGATGAGGTCCAGCAGGCCTTTAGCAGCGTCTCAGAGCAGATGTATCAGCAAGCTGCCGCCGAGGCCCAACAGCAGGCTGCTCAACAACAGGCGGAGGGCACCACTGGCGAGCCAACCGAGGCAGCCAGCGGCGGCGACGATGACGTGATTGATGCTGAGTTCGAGGCCAGCGACGAAAGCTAGGCGGGACCCTGACCTACCCCCTAACCCCCTGCCTGTTCCCCTGAGCCTGCCGAAGGGAAGGGAGGGGAACAAGAGGGGCACGCCAGGTGGGTCTGCGCGACATGAAGTGAGTAGTGGAGAAACCGATGGCAGAGCAGGACTTCTACGAATTGCTGGGCGTTGAGAGGAATGCTTCGGCTGATGAGATAAAGCGGGCGTACCGCAAGGCGGCGCGTAAGTACCATCCGGATGTGAATCCAAACGACCCGCAGGCCGAGGACAAGTACAAACAGATCAGTCAGGCATTTGAGGTGCTCTCAGACCCGGAGAAACGTCGCAAGTACGACCAGTTCGGCCATGCCTACCAGCAGGCCCAGCAGACCGGCCAGTGGACGGGCGACTTCCGGAACTTCGTCTATACTACTGGCGGCGCGGCCAGCTTTGAGGACCTCTTCGGTGAGATCTTTGGAAACCTTGGAGGCTTCGGCGGACGAGCACGAACCCGTGTGGGAACTGCCCAGCGTGGCCCCCAGCGTGGTCAGGACATCGTCTACGAGATGCCCATCAGCTTCGCCGATGCCATCAAGGGCGGGGAAAAGAGCATCACCCTAACCCTGGCCGACCGCTGCCCGGAGTGCGATGGCCTCGGTGGGAAGGCGGAGACGTGTCCGGCCTGTGGGGGCAGTGGCCAGAGTTCGCAGAGCGGCTTCTTAGGGATGCCGATGAGTTGCCCACAGTGTCACGGCACTGGTGAGGTCATCCAGCAGCGCTGCGCAGTCTGTCGGGGAAGTGGCGAGGTTACACGCACCCGCAATATCAACGTGAAAATCCCGGCTGGTGTGAAGACCGGGTCTAAAGTACGTTTGGCCGGCGAGGGGGGGCACGGCTACAAGGGCGGCTCCAACGGCGACCTGATACTACAGATGCGTATCGAGCCCCACTCGTTCTTTGAGCGGGATGGTGATGACATTTGGGCGAAGGTGCCCATAAGCTTCATCGAAGCAGCCCTGGGGGACAAGATTGAGGTGCCAACCGTCTGGGGCACCGGCACCATTACCATCCCGCCGGGGACCAAGAGCGGGCAGGTCTTCCGCATCAAAGGCCAGGGCGTGCCCAAGGTCGGAGGCAAGGGCCAAGGTGACGAGTATGTCGAGGTGTACATCACCACACCCAAGAAAACCACCAAGCGCCAGCGCGAACTGATCGAGCAACTCAAGGAAGCATGGACTGAGGACCCCAGGGCCGCTATGCCCAAGGGATTGTAAGACAATGGGTATCTTCTTTGGCTTAGGCATTTTTGAGATACTAACACTGCTGGTCGTGGTGGCGATGATAGCCGGTATTGGTGTGGTGGTTGGTTTCGTGTTGGGGAGGAGGGACAGACGTTAGGCCGGCCACCGGTGCCGACACAGTCAACTCGGTAGATCGGGCTTCCAACCCGACACGTGACAGACAGCCAGCAAGCGACAGGGGATTGCTCTTATGGACACGGGAAACGCCAACAGAGAGCCTCTCTACTACATAAGCGTAGCGGCTCGCTTGGTGTGCGTACACCCGCAGACGCTGCGGATGTATGAGCGGATCGGGCTGATTGAGCCCGAGCGCACACCCAACAATGTGCGGCTGTATTCGGACGCTGACATCGAGCGCCTGCGTCGCATCCAGCGGCTGACGCAGGAACTGGGCGTGAATCTGGCCGGCGTTGAGGTGATTCTCAGCCTACTTGACAAGATTGACCAGATGCAGGAGGAGATAGAGAGACTACAGTACGAGCTTGAGCACGGCCCTAAACAGCTCCCGCCACCTGAGCAGCCTCGCAGTGCCAGCCGCGGAGTGCGCATTGAGATAGGAGAGGGCTGACTTACCTACCCCCTAACCCCCTCCCTGAAGGGGCGGGGAACCGGGTGGGTAGGGTAAGCTTCCAGCTTGCGCGGTCCGCAGGGCCGACAGGCAAGGGTACTTGTCGTACGGGGCTTGAGGCGGTCGCATAAGGGTGAGTGAGATAGTATGAACTTTGAACGATTCACAAACAAGGCTAAGGAAGTCATAGCGCACAGTCAGCAGATACTGCAGCGCTACAAACATAACCAATTGGACACCGAGCACATCCTGCTGGCGATGCTGGAGCAGGAGGGCGGTGTGGCGCCTAGGGCATTGCAGGCACTCGCTGTTGACCTCCAGGAGGTCATCGCCAAGCTGGAGCGCAGTCTGGGCCGGCGACCCCAGGTCGAGGTCACTGGCGACACCGCTCAGATTTTCGTTACTCCTCAGCTCAATCGCATCCTCGATGGCGCCTTTGCTCAGGCTCAGAAGATCGGTGACCAGTTCATTGCCAGCGAGCACATTCTGCTCAGCATCCTGGAGGATGGCTCCACTGACGCCGCCCGGATCTTGGCCGAAAGTGGCGTGGAGATCGAGAATCTGCTGGGGGCGCTGCAGGGCATTCGCGGCGCTCATTCGGTGACTGACCAGGAAGCGGAGAGCAAGTACGAGGCGCTCAAGCGCTTCTCCCGCAACCTCACCGAGATGGCTAAAGAAGGCAAGCTCGACCCCGTCATTGGCCGGGAGCAGGAGATTCGGCGGCTCGTTCAGGTGCTCTCCCGGCGTACTAAGAACAATCCGGTACTCATCGGAGAGGCAGGTGTCGGCAAGACCGCTATCGTCGAGGGGCTGGCCCAGCAGATTGCGTCCGGTGAGGTCCCCGAGATGCTGCAGGACAAAGAGCTGCTGCAACTTGACCTGGCTGCGATGATCGCCGGCAGCAAGTACCGTGGCGAGTTCGAAGAGCGGCTTAAGGGCGTACTGGACGAGATCACGGCTTCAGAGGGCAGCATCATCGTCTTCCTGGATGAGATGCACACTGTCGTGGGGGCCGGCGCTGCCGAGGGCGCGATGGACGCCTCCAACATTATGAAGCCCGCCCTCGCACGCGGGGAGCTGCGCTGCATCGGGGCGACGACGCTGGACGAATACCGCGAGAACATTGAGAAGGACCCGGCCCTGGAGCGACGTTTGCAGCCGGTGTTTGTGGAGGAGCCCAGCATCGAGGATACCATTGAGATCCTGCGCGGGCTACGCTCTCACTATGAGGAACATCACGGGGTCAAGATATCCGATGAGGCCCTCGAGGCAGCCGCCAAGCTCTCGGCGCGCTACATTTCTGACCGCCAGCTTCCTGACAAGGCCATTGACCTGGTGGACGAGGCGGCCAGCAAGCTGCGCATTGATACCTATCACCTGCCGCCTAATCCGGAGGCCCTGCGCAAGGAAATCACCGACCTCAACCAGCAGGGCAGTGAGGCGGCCGAGCGTGGCAAGTATGAGGAGGCAGCCAAGATCAAGGCCAGGGTGGACGAGCTAATCGTCAAGCTACCGGCCGCGGAGGAGAAGTGGGCGGAGTTGAATGGTGAGGGCATAGATGACACTGTTGACTCGGAGGATATCGCCGCCGTAGTGTCTCAGTGGACTGGCATCCCGGTCCTGGATATGCTTGAGGAGGAGACTCAGAAGCTGCTAGATATGGAGCGGCGCTTGCACAAGCGCGTCAAGGGACAGGATGAGGCGGTGGTGGCAGTTAGCGAGGCGATTCGCCGCGCCCGAGCCGGTCTGAGCGACCCGCGTCGGCCTATGGGTAGCTTCATCTTTCTCGGGCCGACCGGGGTGGGCAAGACGGAGTTGGCTCGTGCCCTGGCCGAGTTCCTGTTCGATGACGAGGACGCTATGGTGCGTATTGATATGTCCGAGTATATGGAGAAGCACTCCGTCAGCCGGCTGATCGGCGCGCCGCCGGGCTACATTGGATACGAGGAGGGCGGCCAACTTACCGAGGCGGTCCGCCGCCGGCCATTTCGCGTCATCTTGCTGGATGAAATCGAGAAGGCGCATCCGGACGTGTTCAACATTCTGTTGCAGGTGCTGGAGGATGGCCGCCTGACGGACAATGCCGGTCGGGTGGTGAACTTCAGCAACACGGTCGTGATAATGACCTCCAACGTGGGGGCACGACCTGACACCAACGGCAGCCACCTGGGCTTCGATGCCGACGTAAAAGCTCGTAACCAGCAGAAACAAGCGAGAGACTATGAACGGATGAAGGCCCGGGTCACCGAGGCGCTGAAGGAGACCTTCCGGCCTGAGTTCCTCAACCGCATTGACGAGGTGATCGTCTTCCATCCGCTGAGCCGGGATGAGATGCTACAGATTGTAGATCTGATGGTCAGACGGGTGCAGCAGGCGCTGCAGGAGCGCGGCATCGAATTGCAGGCTACTCCCGAAGCCAAGCACCTCCTGGCCGAGGAGGGCTATGACCCCAAATACGGGGCGCGGCCACTGCGACGGGTCATCCAAAAGCGTGTAGAGAACCCTGTGGCCAACGCCATTCTGCGCGGTGAATTCAGAGAGGGGAGCACCATTGTCGTGGACGTAGAGGCTGGCCAGATGACATTCACAGCTACAGAACAAGCTCTACAGGCGGAGGCTGTGCAGTGACAGACTATGTATGCCAGATTGATCCCAGGTAAGTAGCTGTACTTGTCTTGGCGTAGTGAAGGAAGGAGTGAAAACAGACATAGATGAAGCGTCAAAGTCAGCCGAAGGTAGTACTCTTTACAGGAGCCACTTGCCCGTGGTGTGAGAGGGCGAAACAGTATTTGCGGCAGAATAACATTCGCTTTCACGAAGTGAATGCTGCAAAGAATCCGAGGGCGCAGAGGGAACTGGAGCGGCGAAAGATTCGCGGCGTGCCTGTCTTGTTGATCAAGGGCCAGGCAATCGTGGGGTTTGATAAGCCCAAGATTGATCGGCTGTTGGGCATCAAATAAGTGGTGTAGGTATTCAGCCGGCCGCACTGGGAATAGAAGTGCCGGCTGTTGCTCATTAGCAGTGTTGATCTTGACAGCGTTGAGCGTTAGTGTATAATGCACAGTGTTAGCACTCGGTGCAACCGAGTGCTAATAGTGCCTTCCCAATGTGAGGATGGGGTAGGCTTCTAGCCGACTGGAAATCAAGACGAAGTGTTACTCAAACGAACAAGGTGGTGTTTGCTATGCTAAAGCCGCTTGGAAGTAGAGCTCTAGTCAAGCCGCTGGAGGCGGACGAGAAGAGCGCCGGAGGTATCATCCTGCCGGAGGCGGCTCAGGAACGCCCGCGCGAGGGCAAGGTAGTGGCGGTCGGAACGGCTGGCCTTTACGTGGATTCGCAAGAGGAAGACGAGAGTGGCGTCAAGGCGGGTGACATAGTCATCTATGCCTCCTTTGGCGGTACAGAGGTGAAGATTGAGGGTGAAGAGTACCTGATCATAGACGAGGACGACATCCTGGCCCTGCGCAAGGACTAGCCAAGTAACCACGCTGACGCGTGCACAATGCGAACTGAGTGAACATGAAACAAAAAGAGAAGGAGACGAGTAAGCTATGCCTGCCAAGGAGATACTATACGAAGAGGAGGCGCGACGCAGCCTCGAGCGGGGTGCTGACCTAGTCACCCAGGCGGTCAAGGTCACCCTGGGGCCACGCGGGCGCAACGTGGTACTGGATAAGAGTTTCGGAGCCCCAAGCATCACCAAGGACGGCGTCACTGTCGCCAAGGAGATTGAACTGGAGAACCGCTTTGAGAACATTGGCGCCCAACTGTTAGTGGAAGTCGCCTCCCAGACCAACGATGCCGCTGGCGACGGCACCACTACGGCGACTGTCCTGGCCCAGGCGATGCTTCAGCGTGGCCTGAAGGCCGTTGCCGCCGGCGCCAATCCGATGTTTCTTAAGCGCGGCATTGATATGGCTGTGGACGCTGTGGTGGCGGAGTTGCGAGAAATGGCCGTCGAGGTTAATACCTCCGAGGAGATGAAGAATGTCGCGGCCATTGCCGGCAATGACGAGCAGATCGGGCGCGTCGTAGCCGATGCGATGCAGGAGGTCGGCAAGGATGGGGTTATCACCGTCGAGGAGTCCAAGGGCATCGAAACCACCCTCGAGCTGGTGGAGGGGATGCAGTTCGACAAGGGCTATCTGTCGCCATACCTTGTCAACCGCCCCGAGACGATGGAGGTGATCCTGGATGATGCCTATATCCTGCTGTACGAGAAGAAAGTCAGCGCCATCAACGACATCGTTCCGCTTCTCGAACAGGTCGTGAGTGCTGGCAAGCCGCTGGTCGTGATTGCTGAGGATATCGAAGGCGAAGCGCTGGCCACGATGGTGGTCAATAAGCTGCGTGGTGCCTTGCAGTGCGCAGCAGTCAAGGCCCCGGGCTTTGGTGACCGCCGCAAGGCGATGCTTGAGGATATAGCCATCTTGACCAATGGCACATTCCTCTCTGAGGACCTTGGCATTAAGTTAGAGAACGTCAGCCTTGAGATGCTGGGCACGGCCGGCCGCGTCGTGGTTGACAAGGACAACACCACCATCATTGACGGTGCAGGCTCAGCCGACGCCATCAAGGGCCGCATCAATCAGATCCGCCGGCAGATCGAGGAGACCGACTCCAACTACGACCGCGAGAAGCTGGAGGAGCGCCTGGCCAAGCTCGCCGGTGGTGTGGCCCGCATCAACGTGGGCGCTGCCACCGAGACCGAGCTGAAGGAGAAGCAGCATCGCTTCGAAGATGCGCTCTCTGCTACCCGCGCTGCGGTCGAGGAGGGCATCCTGCCTGGCGGCGGTGCAGCTCTTATCCAGGCCATCCCAGCCCTCGATAAGGTGCGCGCCAATAATGACGACGTGAAAAGAGGCATCCAGATTGTGCAAGAGGCCCTGCCTACGCCGACGGCTGCCATCGCTGATAACGGCGGATATGAGGGCAGTGTCGTGGCCCTGAAAGTGGCTGAGGCTGACAAGGGCGTGGGCTTCGATGTGACCAAGGGCGAGTATGTGGATATGATAGAGGCCGGCATCACCGACCCACTGAAGGTCACCCGCTTCGCTTTGGAGAACGCTGCGAGCATCGCGGGTATGATTATGACTACTGAAGGCGCCGTCTCCGAGATAGAGGCGGAGACGCGACCTGCCGCCCCGGCTGCGCCTCCCGGTGGCATGGGCGGAATGGGCGGAATGCCCGGCATGATGTAGCCGCATACCGAAGCAGGCCAGACAGGGCGGAAGCACTTGCTTCCGCCCTGTCTTATGACTGCCTGATGTAGCCTGCGAGCGGCTGGCGGCAGGTTCAGAAGCGCGCGCCAACGAATAGTGTCCAACCAACAGGGATATGCCGATGAGATACCATCTGATATGGACGTTGCTGGTGCTGGTGAACAGCTGTGGTGCCAGTCTCGCTGACGAGGAGCTGCCGGACAGCAATCGCATTCCCATTGTGGGCTATATCTGCTGGCCAGGCCACGACCTGACCAACGCCCAGGTGCGGGTGACCGATGCAGAGAATGGGCGACTGGTAACAGTGGGCCCCACGGAAAGTGCCAGCGGCAACTTCATGGTGGCCCTGCCACCGGGCAGATACCGGATGATGGCGGTCGTTGACGTCAACGCCAATGGGCAGCTCGATTCCGGCGATGCTATGGGCTTTTACGGTATCACCGATGCAAGCAATTCCGTGCAAAGCCCGCCTCCTCTCATCATTGACCCCGGTGCACTCTCTACCGGCGTAGTGATTGACATCAGCATGGAGTGCGCGAACGACCCGGGAGAGGAAACGAAGCTGAAACCGCTTCTGGTTAGCCCTTCCCCGCTTCTGCGAGCCGGTGGCAGGGCAGTCGTGAGCGGCCGCTGCCAGACCGTCCTCGACGATGGCCCTCCTATCTATGTGCTGCTTGATGCTGCGTTTCCGCGGGCCCCCTCGGCTGCCGCCCCCTGCGACGCGGAGGGCAACTTTTCCGTCGAACTGCCGCCCGCTGGCTACTTCCTCATCGCTGCCCAGGACCTCAACGGCAGCGGCATGATTGATGAAGGCGACCTGATTGGGATAGTCGGGTACTCTGAAGAGATGGCGCGAAACATGCCACTGGTACGCCTTGAGATGGACCAAGAATTGACGGAGGTGGAGGTGCCGGTTAGCTGGGGTGTAGGGGCTGACGGCTTGCTGATAAAAGACGCGGGTGCTGTTACTGGCCCGAGGCTGCAAATTGGCTCCCTGCCAGCGATTGTGACCGGCAAAGTCTGCAATGGCTGGTGGCCGGGGGCGACCGTGACCTTCTTCGGTGATCCACAATTGCAGGACAGAATCGCCCAGGTCAAGTGTGATGCGGCGGGCCGCTTCTGCGCTGCTCTGCAGGCGGCCAGCTATTACATCAGCGCGACGTTTGATGCTAACGGGGATGGGAAGCTTGGCCCGGGGGACAGGGCCGGTTTCTACGGCCTGGATGATCCCGCCCAGACAGGTGCGCCACCGCCGTTGAGCTTGCAGCCGGGCCAGATCGCCACCGATATTGACATTCCGCTCCTAATTGAGGTCCCAGCCCACGACCAAACCGCACCACAGAACACAGAACCAGGAGACACAGATGATACAGCCCAATAGCGGGCCTGATCTGGGCGAACTTCGCGACAGGCGCATCGCGGTGCTGATGGGGGGGCAATCGGGCGAGCGCGAGGTCTCGCTCCGCTCAGGGCAGGGCGTGCTGGAGGCTCTGCAGCGCCAGGGCTTTGATGCCGTCCCTCTGGACCCGGGCCCAGACCTGTTGGAGCAGTTGCGTCAAGCCGGGGTGCAGGTCTGTTTCAATATGCTCCACGGCGGCGTGGGCGAGAATGGCACCATCCCGGCGGTTCTGGACATGGCTGGCATTCCGTACACCGGCTCCGGGATGCTGGCCAGCGCGCTGGCGATGAACAAGCATCAGTCCAAGCGCATCTTCCGCGCGGCGGGGCTGCCAACGCCCGACTGGGCGCACATTGACTCCACTCACGATGTCGAGGATACGGCTCACGAGTTGATCCAGGCCCTGGGGCTGCCATGCGTAGTCAAGCCGGTTGACCAAGGCTCCAGCCTGGGCGTCAGCATCGCCAAGACCGGCGACGAGCTTCAAGCGGCCCTTGTCGCCTGCCTGGAACTATACTCGGCGGCTATCGTGGAACGCTTCATCAACGGCCCGGAGATAACCGTCGGAATCATCGGGGTTGGAGAACGCACCCGCGCACTGCCGGTCCTGGAGCTTGTCTCCCATACCGAGTTCTATGACTATGAGGCCAAGTACACCAAGGGCATGACTGACCTCATCTGCCCGGCCCGCATCTCGGACGAGGCGACGAGGCGGGCTCAGGAGGCGGCCGTGGCAGCGCACAATGAGCTGGGCTGCCTGGGCCTCAGCCGGGTGGATATGCACCTGGACGAGGAGGGGCAGGTCTGGATTCATGAGGTGAATACCGTGCCGGGGATGACGGAGACCTCGGACGTGCCTGCCGAGGCCATTGCAGCGGGGATGAGTTATGATGAGCTGGTACTCGAGATTCTGGCCAGTGCAGTCCTCCGAACGCAGAGTGATTTCTAGACCGGTGGGTCCCCGGCAGCGGCTCGTATCTCTTTCAGCGTGGCCGGGATTAGCTGGAGGCCCCTGTCGGCGACGGCCTCCTCTATCACATCCAGAATCCACTCAAGATGCTGCTGCGCAAGTTCATTGGGATCGCCGTACTCGCGCGTGTCGTGAGTCATCACGATGAGGCTCTTGAGCCAGTGATCCTGCGCGATCTGCAGATCCAGGCTTTGCGTGATGACCTGCTCGCCGTACTCGCGCAGGTTCTCGCGCTCGAAGCGTATGTGCCTGGCCTCGAAACCCTCTGCCGTGTTGCTTACATCCCCAGGATGAGCAGTACAGGGCAGTTCGAGGAAGTCAAGCCTACCCGCGCGCCTGTGGTCGTCGGCGCTGGCCCAGTGCGCGAACGGCTCCGCACCACCCCAGCAGGCTGCTATCTCACTATTCTGCCGGCCGGGCAGTGAGACACTGCCCTGCCTGTAGCCCAGTTCCACCAGTGCGGGGAAGGTGTCATCGCTGGCAGAGAAGTTGCCGGGGCGAAATGAGGTGGGGGGAAAGCCGACGGCCTGGGCAAAGCGGTCGCGGCCATCTGCCAGAATCTCTAGCTGCATCTCGTAGTCAAACTCGCCCAGGAATCCATCATATCCAAGGTGGGTATCCTGTGGGTGCATATGCGAGCCGATGTCCACCCCCGCCCTCGCGAGGTCCTGGGCGACATGCGAGAGCGTTTGCGCTGTCTCCGGGACCAGGAACAGAGTTGCACGATAGCCGCGACGGTCTAGGTATTCAGTGTAGCCTCGCATCGCCCGCTCCGCCAGGTCCCAGGTTGCCGGGCCACCAGCGCCGGCCCGGCCTTGGAGGGTCTCACAGTCCATCGTGAAGCAGACAAAAAC
>JALGTI010000219.1 GCA_029821455.1 Candidatus Zipacnadia bacterium
GGCCCATCGCCTGGCCAAGTCAATGGTGGAGCGGATTGAGAGCGAGCTGGACTACCCGGGCCAGATCCGCGTCACCGTCATCCGCGAGACGAGGGCCGTCGAGTACGCGAAGTAATCGCGTGGCGCAGGCGTCTCTCTGGCCTGAGCCAGGTCGAAGGCCGCCTGCGAACCCAACGAGGGGGGATATGCATGCAGGAAGCCGGGCCCGTGAAGGGCGAGTTCGTAGCTCCGCCAGACGTCTCAGACGCCGATGAGAGGTCAGATGCGCTGCCGGAGGAAGAGGAGTTCTGGCGGCCGCCGGTGCGCTTCGGCAGTATCCCCGTCGAGAAAACGCCGCTGGGCTGGGACCGGCGGCGCGGGTTCCGCAAGCTCTACCCCCAGGTCATGCTTCCGATGCAGGTTGTAGAGCGTGTCTCATTCGGCCACCCGGAACTTGAGCCAAATCGGCTCTTCTGGGGCGACAACCTGCATGTGATGCGCCAGCTTCCCTCCGAGAGCATTGACCTCATCTACATAGACCCGCCCTTCTTCTCCGGTCGCCAGTACAACATCATCTTTGGCGACCAGAACGAGCTGCGGTCCTTCTCGGACATCTATGAAGGCGGCATGCCCGGCTACCTCATCTGGCTCAACGCCCGCCTCTACGAGATGAAGCGCCTGCTCAAGAAGACAGGCAGCATCTACGTGCATCTGGACTGGCACGCGGCACATTACGTCAAGGTGGAGATGGACAAGATATTCGGCTATGATAACTTCATGAATGAGGTGATCTGGTCGTACGCATTGGGCGGTTCATCAAGAGGACGCTACCAGCGCAAACACGACAACATCCTATTCTATGCTAAGAGCGTCGGAGACGTCCACTTCCACCAGCCGAGGGACCGTGCCACCTCGTCGCTGCTTGCTGGCCAGCCTAAGGGAGCAAGAGACGTATGGCGTACCTCCGACGAGGACGAGCATCGTGTGATCCTGGATGCCTGGCCAGACGACTTGGTTGAGTACACGCTTTCAAACCGAGACCCCGAACGCAGTCAGTGGGGATATCCAACGCAGAAGCCCGTGGCCATCCTGGAGCGTATGGTAATGGCCTCCACGCCCGCCAACGGTCTTGTCGCCGACTTCTTCTGTGGGGGCGGTACCACGCCTGCTGTCGCCCAGCGGCTAGGTCGTCGGTGGATTGCGTGCGACCAGTCGCGGGTGGCAGTCGCCATCACCGCAGACCGCTTGACGAGGGGGGCGCAACAGTTGATGCTGGACTCCGTCGGCACCAACATACCCGACTTCACGGTTGAGCACTGGGGAGTATATGAAGCAAAGCGGCTGTCCCAGGCCCCAGCGGACCAGTTCCGCGAGTTCGTGTTGTGCGCCTTCGGGGCCATACCGGATAGCTCCGAACCGGGCATTCACGGCCACAAGGGCGCCATCCCAGTCTGGGTGGGCGAGCCGGACCAGCGCTCTCAGGTAACCGCGAAAGACGTAGAGGCCTTCGCCAACGCTATCCGCAAGACCGTGCGCTACCAGCAGGACAACCTCAGGGACGGCATCATGCTGGCCTGGGCCTTCCGGCCGGATGCGATGGAGGCGGCCGACCGCCTGCGGGAGTTAGAGCAGACTGACCTCAACTTTGTTCGGCTGGACATGATTCGAATTGACTCGGTGCAGTTTCGCGAGCACGTTGCCGCGCTGTCCACTGACCACGCCGACTATGAAAACTTCCTTACCTTCGTGCAGCCGCCGCACGTGGAGGTGGGCTGGAAGCGTCTACAGGAACGCACCTACATCTTCGACGTAAGCGAGACGGCGGTGCTGAACCCCGGCGCGAAGATCATCAACGTGCAGTGGGATTTCCAGTATGGCAGGCGATTCAGCAGCACGCCCGGCTACTCGTTCATTCGCGGGGCAAAGAAAGAGCCGGCTCTCCAGGCCCAGTATGAGTTCCCGTCCACGGGGAAGTCCCGCATTGCCTGCAAGGTGCAGGACGACATGGGCGGCGAGGGGCTTTGGTCCGGGGAGATTGAGGTAAGCTAAGCGATGTTCAATCAGTTCGCGCGCTACGAAGAGGCGTTTGCCGACTGGCGGCGGGATGGCTATCCCGGCGTCAAGCCCGAGACCTACAACTACATTGACTTCCTGAGCGACCCGGCCGATGATCAGTCGCCGCGCGAGGGGGTGCTGTGGCCGCACCAGTGGGAGGCGCTTCTGCGCGTCATCTACTGCTACGAGGTGCTCGGCCAGACGGAGATCGGGGGTGACGGCCTCCTTCTAAACATCGTCACTGGCGGCGGCAAGACAGCCATTATGGCCGCGGTCATTGCCTGGCTTCGGATCGCGCACAGCGTGCAGAAGTTCGTGCTGCTCTGCCCGAACCTGATTGTCCGCGACCGCCTGGAGGAGGACTTCGAGGGCGGCAAAGTCTTCAAAGACAGGGACCTGCTACCTGACTGGGCACACGTGCGCGCACAGGACTTCGCGCTTACAACGCTCGGCGGTGGGAAGGCCGCCGGCTGGGCCAGTCTGCTAAGCGCAGACGTGATACTTGGGAATATCCATCAGTTCTATCAGAGCAACCTCTCAGGCCAGAGCAACCTCTCGGCGTTGATGAACGGCCCGGACTTTGCCCTGTTCAATGACGAGGCCCACAACTCCCCTGCCGACGAGTACTATGCAACCTTACGCCGAATGCGCGAGAAGGTTGCCCTGCGTGTAGACACGACTGCCACCCCTGACCGCGCCGACGGCAAGGCTCCTGATAGCGACATGGTATACGAGTATGGAGTGGGAGATGCGTTGGCAGACGCGCTCATCAAAACCCCGGTTGTCTATCAACCCGACATTCGCACCGTTCAGCTCACCTACACCGACGCACGGACCGGCGAGAGTCGCCGTGTCGAGGAGATTGACTGGGATGAAGTTGACCGCCGGGGCCTAAGCGCAACGCAGTGGGTCACCGATGACAAGCCGATGCGCCAGCAGATGGCGATCGCGCTGCGGCGCCTAGATGAGCAGGAGCGGCGGGCCAAGGGGCGTTATCAGCCCATTCTCTTTGTTGTCGCAGTGTGCAAGGCAGATGCAGAGAAGGCCGCGCAGACACTCAACAAGTTCTTCAAGGTCAAGACGCTACTCGTCTACGAGGACAGTGACGAGAAAGACCGGCAGAAGGCGAGGGAACTTGGCAAGGAGCAGAAGTCCGCCGCCCCCTACAAGGCCGTTGTCAGCGTGCTGATGCTTCGCGAGGGCTGGGACGTGCCGGAGGTCGGGGTGATACTCCTGCTGCGGAAGTTCAGCAGCAAAGTGTACGGCCAGCAGGTTATCGGCCGCGGCTTGCGTCGTGTGAGAACTAAGGGCATCGGCCATGAGGAGCCACAGATCTGCGCCGTTGTGGACCACCCCAAACTGGAACACCAGTGGCTGTGGAATATATTCGGCAGCAAGGTGCGCCAGAACGTGCTGATTGACCAGCTTTTCGATGAGACTGAGGACCTGCCCGAGCCTCCGCTCAAGCAGGAACTGCTTAACCCCCGCAATATCGTCGAAGTGCCAGACCCGGACCCCAGACTGATAGGCGAGGGCGAATTCGACATCGGTGAGATCGAAGGCCCCCCAGAACCCTTGCGAAACTGGCGTGAAACCCTCGCGGCGCTTCAGTACAACCCGACGGTCGCGGAAATCACGAAGGTGAACATCAGGGCAGTCATAGGGAAGCAGCTTGCCGGCGACCGGTGGACAACCATACACGGGGCACCGGACCTGCCGGAAGGCGATGAGGCCGCTGCAGTTGAGATCACAGACGCGATGCTGCGCGACGCGATCAAAGAACATCTGCTGCAGATTGCGGAGGACCTGACCGTCGAAGCCGGCTATGCCTCCGGCTTCAAGAGTGAAGTGTACAGTGCGCTGATAGCCCACGTCCGTGACAAGTTCCTCAATGGTGCATCACTCGGCTTGGCGGAAAGCGCTGATCTTGCTTTTGCATGGAGGCTGCTGCCGCAGGTTCGGCAGAAGGTAGAGGCAACGCCAGGCCTGATTGCGGGAATCATTAAATATGATGATCAGTAAGCACGGTGAGTTCCCGAATCCCACGAAGAGCCCATATAACTTCGAGCGCTACCAGAGCGACCTCGAGCGCCGCATGATGGAGCGCCTTGAAGCTGATCCTGCCGTGAAGAAGTGGATGAAGCGTCATGGCATTTGCATCCCGTGGATAGACAGCCAGAAGCACCAGAGGCGCTACGTCCCCGATTTCATCGTTGAATACCACAATGGGAGCAAGGCCATTATCGAGGTTAAGGACCCAAACAGAATCGATTCGGACGACGTCAAACGCAAGCGCAAGGCTGCCGAGATATGGTGCAAGCAGAGGGGTATGGAGTACCAGCTTGCCACCATCTGATCGCTCACTACTACCGCCACGCATGCTCGTCCCGCTTTGACCAACAGAGGACTACTAGCCGCTGTGAGAAGCGACATTCGCATTCTCGAAGTCAAGGCAAGCTATGAACAAGTGACGGCCCGCACGCCGCTCAAGTTTGGGGCGGTTGTAGTGCCTGAGTGCACCTATTGCACCGTGAAAACCACCGTGGAAAACGCAGCCGGGCAGGTCGCCGAGGGTTATGGTGGCATCTTCCTGATGGACTTCTGGGGCTGGCCGGACCCAAGCCTGGATCACCAGGCCAAGGTCGAGGCAATGCAGGCGATAACGGAGGCCTACTGCGCCCTGGTCTCCGAGTACGAGGGCCCAGCCCATCCCATTGACATCTTCTTCGATCTGGAGAACGACCTGCGCCGCATCTCCCCCGAAGTCTGCCTTCAGCGAAAGCTGCAGCCCTGCATCCCCTTCCTGGGCGCACTGGTGTGCGCCTCGCCGGTGGACGCCGCGCTGCACGATGCCTTCGGCAATGTGAACGGCATTGATGTTTACAGTGGCTATGGGCGCGACTTCTGCAGTGACCTGTCTCGGTGGCTGGGCCCCGACTTC
>JALGTI010000220.1 GCA_029821455.1 Candidatus Zipacnadia bacterium
CTGGCCGAGCATTATGATATAGAGTTCACCTATCGCCACGATGCGAGCGTCATCGAGCCGGAGCACGACCTGGTGAAGCGAATGGCACGCGCGAACGAGGCCTGCGGCGTTGAGAGCGCGGTTTCGGCGATGACCTCGTCTTCTGATGCGTGGTGGTACACCAACCAGCTTGGCATTCCGACGGTCTGGTGGGGTCCGGGCGACTTGGGCGTGGCTCACAGCAACCGGGAGCACATTATGATCGCCGATGTGCTGAAGGCAGTTGAGGTGTTGGTGAAGTTCCTGGGAGGAATGTAGGGGCGTGATTTATCACGCCCAGGGCCAGTCTGCGTCGAACACGTTGGAGGGCGCAATGAATTGCGCCCCTACCTGCATCGGAAGGAAGCGAACACGTTGGAGGGCGCAATGAATTGCGCCCCTACCTGCATCGGAAGGAAGCCGATGCCATATACATATAGGGTACAGGCGAGACGCCTGCGCTACGGAACGACTGGGCGGAGTACGAGCACCCACCCTACAGAAGTGCGATGATTGAAAGGAATGGCCTCAAATGCTAGCCCTTGTAAAGACGCAAAAAGGCGAAGGCTTCATAGAAGTGCAGGAGGTGCCGGTGCCGGAGCCGGGGCCCAATGAGGTGCTGATTGAGGTCAAGGCCTGTGGGGTGTGCGGGACGGATATTCACGTGAGGCACGACGAGTTCCCCTACTGGCCGCCGGTGATTATGGGGCATGAGTTCTCTGGGCAGATTGCGGGAGTGGGCGAGGATGTGACGATGTGGCAAGGCGGAGAGCGCGTGGTAGGCGAGCCGCATACGCGCGCCTGTGGCAAGTGCTACCTGTGCCGCAGCGGCAACATCCAGATATGTGCGGAGAAGCGCTCGCCGGGCTGGGGTATTGACGGCGCGTTCACTAATTACGTGGTGATGCCTGAGCACCTGATCCATCGGATCCCTGACACGATGAGCTGGGAGCAAGGCGCGATGGTGGAGCCGACGGCGAATGTGGTCGCGGATATGCTGGAGCGCGCCCGGGTCGAGCCGGAGGATTTTGTGGTGGTGCTGGGACCGGGGCCGATTGGCCTGACGGCGGCGATGTGTGCGAAGGTCGAGGGCGCGCGGGAGGTGCTCATCACGGGCACCGACGCCGACGAGGACCTGCGCCTGAAGACCGCGCGGGAGATTGGCGTTGACCATGTGGTCAATGTGCAGCGGGAGAATGTTGAGGAGGTGGTGCTGGATTTGACGGGCAGTCGTGGCGCGGACCTAATCGTGGAGTGCAGCGGTGCGCCGGCCGCGATCTCTACGATCCCGGGCCTTGTCCGTAAGAAGGGGCGCATCTGCGGTATCGGCCTGACCGGCAACCGAACGGTCGAGCTGGACTGGGACGCGCTGATGAGGAAGGTCTGTGATATCCACTTCAATATGTCCACCTCCTACACCAGTTGGGATCGCACCATCAGCATAATTGATAGGAAGATTGATGTGGAGAAGCTCATCACGCACAAGCTGCCGATAACACAGTGGCAGGAGGCCTTCGACGCCATCGAGGCCCAGCAGGCGCTGAAGGTGATACTGTATCCGGTGTAGAAACCGACCCTGGCCCTGTCGCCGGTCGGACTGAACGGCAGGGAAGCAATCAGCATGCCGGTATTGGACATCGAACTGCCAGAGGAGCTTTGGCAGCGGCTGTGCGAGGAGGCGCGCCGTAGGGCGATTGCCCCCGCCGCGCTGTTGCGGGAAGTAGCCGCTGGCATCGCAGACGGTTCTCTGCGGCTCGTGCACGGCGACGATGAACCGTTAGTCTCTCAACAGAGCCTCGGCATACCCTCGTACGTTCGGGATGCCTGGTCGCGGCGAAATACGGCCACATTCGAGAGGGCCCACGCCAGGGTGTCTCGCCTTACCGCGCGATTCGGCGACTACTTGGGCTACTTCGAGCGGAATCGACCATTCAGCCCCGCGCAAGTGGAGGCGCACTGCCGAACGCTCGGCATCCGTGCGGGGCACTGCTCGGCACACGACGCTCTGATGGACTGCGAGTTTGCCCGCAGCCTGTGGGACACCTTGGACGAGTGGAACATGAACGCGCGTCGTGCGCAGCTTCTGCCGCTCAATGACTTCGCCGACGGCCTGCGTGAGCAAGCCGAGCAGATACGGAAGTTTGAGGGTCTCAAGATCGAGCGTCTATCCTCAGGCAAAGTGGAAGAGACGGCAGGCGACCTGTGGCGCATCATCGCGGGCTTGCGGATAGCGCAACAGAACTTCAAGTTGGTTGTATGCTCCAAAGCGTTGCACCACATTCTGCCTGATCTGGTCCCTCCTGTGGACAGGGAGTATACGCTCAGGTTCTTCTATAACCAACGGGCCTTGTCCGGGACTGTGCCGGAAGAACGTGCGTTCCATGAGCTGTATGTGTGGTTTCACTACATCAGTTGCAAGTGTGCCCCTGAGATCCATTCAAGGCTCCGTCCCATCAGGGAAGAGCAGTCGCACATGAACACTAGCGTGACGAGGGTCATTGACAATGCAGTAGTGGGTTTTGTGAAGAAGCATCCCGAAGAGTTCTCACGCCCGCGGGAGTGAGCCGCAATACGCCTGTTGACCCCGGATGGAGGTGTCTATCGTGTCAGAAACACTCGGTTTCGGAATAGTCGGTTGTGGTTTGGTTTCGCAGTTTCACGGGGCGGCAATCAATGCCAGTGAGGGTGCGGAGCTGATTGCCGCCTGTGACCTCAACGAAGAACGGCTGAATGAATTTGTGGCGAAGTTTGGCGGAGAGAAAGCCGCCAGCTTTGAAGCATTGCTATCCGATGACCGCATTGATGTGGTCAACGTGCTGACTCCCAACGCCTATCATGCCCAGTTTGCCATCCCTGCAATGGACGCTGGCAAACATGTCATAGTGGAAAAGCCGCCGGAGATGACACTGGAAAAGACGGACGCAATGATCGAGGCGTCCAAGCGCAACGGTGTCAAGCTGGCCATCTCCCTGCAGGTGCGTTTCCGCAAGCCGATTGAGAGGGTGAAGGAGGCCGTCGAGAGCGGGCGCTTTGGGCGGCTGCTGTGCGGGGACACTTTTATGAAGTGGTTCCGCCCGACGGATTATTATCTGATGGATGACTGGCGCTCCAAGCGGGAGGAAGGCGCAGGCGTGACCATCCAGCACGCCTTCCACTACATTGACCTGCTCTATCATCTGATGGGCCCGGTCAAGCGCGTGGAGGCGAAGATGACCAATGTTGCCCATCAGCAGGTGGAGCTGGAGGACACGTTGCTGGCGTTCCTGGAGTACGAGAATGGCGCCTTCGGCGTCGTAGAGGCATCTACCGGCCTGTGGCCGGGCACCGACATTCGGGTTGAAATCAATGGGGAGAATGGTACAGCGATCATGCAGGGCGAACGCATTGCCACCTGGGAGTTCCGTGACGAGCAGCCGGAGGATGAAGCGATTCGGCAGATTGGCTCCGAGGTGATTAGGACGGCAGCTAGTGGGGCGGCAGACTTCGCCTACTTCGAGCACCAGCATATGATTGATGATATGATTGCGGCTATCCGTAGCGATGGCCAGCCGCGTGTGACTGCCGAGAGCGCTCGCGGGACCCTCGAGCTGGCCCTGGCGATGTACAGAAGCGCAGATGAAGGCAGGCCCATAGACCTGCCGCTCTAGGCTGGTGTCCTGTCAACTACGTGCTGAATCAATTCACGAAAGCTGGTGCGATATGCTCCAAGCAACACACATTCTGTCTGCATCACTTGGCTTACTGTTGCTGAGTAGTGTGGGAGCGGCACAAGCTGATCATCTCGTCGCGCTCGACCTGGGCTCGGACGACTGGACTTTTTCAGCACAGGGCCCCTATGAGGGGCGTTTTGACCTCCGGGAACTGTATCAGATCAACCACCCCTGGCTCATTAGCGAGAGTGAGAACTTCGGGCAACTCAGCGGGCCGGTGAGCGTTCCCGCCGACTGGCAGGGCCCCGTCAAGCTGCGCTTCTTCGAGGGGGACAACTACCAGGGCTTTGATTATCCGCAGGGCAATTTCCCAACCTGGTTCAGTGACACAGTCTTCCTTGGCCATCGCTTCAAGCAGGTGCTGGTAGATGGGGAGGTCGTGTGGGAGGAAGATGTCGCTGACACGGGGACTGGACGGTACTATGTGGTGGACCTCAGTAACTGGGTGAAACCGGGCCAGAGCTTCGAGCTGACCTTCCGGCTACATGACAAGGTTCCCAGCGACCAGGAGCTGGAGGGTGATTATTTCCACGTCAATGAAGCGGACTCACGCAAGGACAATCCCGATGTATACCACCGCTTTGAGACGCGCAGCTATTGGGGTGATGCAGCTCTATATGATGGCTCAGTGAGCGATGAACAGGCTGCGGAGGCGACGGCGTGGGATTGGCTGAAGGACGCCCAACCCATTGACGCTGCCAGGCAAGCGGACCGTGGCACTCCCGCTCGCGGGCCAATCCGGCTACGGCTGGAGACGGATGCTGAAGCTCAGTTGCCGGCAGTGGGCTACCCCGTTCGGAGCGGCGTGCCCTTCGCCCAGGGGATGTTGCAGCCTGACGATCCCATACAGTTGCGCGACCCATCCAGCCACCCTGTACCTGTGCAAACCACAGTGCTTTCGAAATGGAAGGATGGCTCGGTCAAGTGGCTGCTGCTGGATTTCCTGGCCTACCCGGACTGCGCAGAGAAGAAGTACACAGTCATCTGGAAGGATGCGGAACCGGCACCGGCGCCTGAGCTTCTTACCATCGAACAGACAGAAAGTGGCATTACCGTCAACACCTCTGCTGTCGCGTTCAGCGTGCCCAGTGCCCCTGGCGTCGAGTTGCTAACCCGGATAGTGCGGTCGGATGGTAGTTCAGTCATTGACAGCATTACCGGGGTGTTGGACTGTCGGACCCAGGACGAAGACGAGAGCCAGCCACCTGGCGAGACAGTGCGGTTCATTGCGACCCGTGAGAGCGCGACGGTTGAGGCAGCAGGCCCCATTCGCGCAACCGTCCGCATTGATGGCCGGTTGCTTGACGAAGCAGGTGAGTCCCTCGGCAAGGTTGTTATGCGCGTTCACGCCTATGCCGGCCTGCCGTACGTGCACATCTTCTATCGCGTGTTCAACAACTCCGACCAGCACCGCCGGCTTGATCTGTCGCGCTTGACCCTGCAGGCGGCAGACGGCGAGACGCCGTGGCTGGCGCTGCCGGAAGTCGTAGTGACAGAGCCTGATGCTAAGGCTGAGGGCGCGGATGGCATCCTAGCGGCGGACAGCTTTGGCCT
>JALGTI010000221.1 GCA_029821455.1 Candidatus Zipacnadia bacterium
CGGCCAGACTCGCGGGGCTACCGTTGAACAGATACGGGCCTTCCAGGCAGCCATCAGCGGTCTGCCCCGCTCCTGGTGGCGCTGGGATGGGTCAACCCGGGAACAGCTGGCTGCCGCTGGCAACAAGGCGACCCGAACTGTGCCGTTGGCAGAGTACCAGGCTGTCCTGGCCCGGGCTGAGTCGGCAGAGCACAAGTTGGCGCAGATCAGGAACATCATCCTTGACGGGAGGCAAAACCCATGAGCATGAACGCGACCTACCGCAACGCCATCGCCGACCACGGTGGTAGTCTGATAACTCACATTGGGTTGGTAGACGAAACTGGAACGGAATTGAGCGGCGGCGACCCGGCCTACGCACGGCAGGCAGTTAGCTGGACGAGTGCCAGTGACGGCACCATCCGCCCTGACGCAGACCTGACGTTTAATGTTCCGGCAAGCACCACCGTTGGCGGCTGGCGTGGCTACTCGGCCAGCACTGGCGGCACTGACTACGGCGGGGCCGATCTGACACAGGAGACCTACGAGGGCCAGGGTGAGTACAAGCTGCTGGCGGCGTCTACGGGTATCCTGCATCAGGCAGGCGCATAGAGTAGCCGCAGAGATCGGGAGGTATGAGTATGCCCTTTTATGTGACACGGATTACGGAAACCGCTGGCAGACTGGATTATGCTGTACCAGACATAGGCCTGATGCGGGGGGTGCGCTACAGATGGCCCACGATGGAGTGTGCGTTTTTCTATCCGGATACGCTCGGTGAGCTCACCGAGCTTAGTGAGGCTGAGTATCGGGCCTTTGACCGCGTAGACCTCGCCACACAGGATGGTACACTCGCGGCTGATGGCGTGGATACTGAGACGGTTACGATTACCTACCCCGTCACGGGTGGTGAGGTTATACTCGTTGTCAACGGCGAGGAGGTAGACCGGCAGTTGGTGGATGCGAACGGCCAGGCCGAGTTTCTGCTCAGTGCTGACCCGTCGCTTGCCGGGACGATGCTCAAATGTGAACTGCGTCACTGGGACGGTAAGTCCCAGTCTGGGCAGTGGAAACCGAAGGTGGTCTACATTGAGGTTGTCTGAGGTCGTTATCAGCGTGCCGCACACGGGGCAGCTGCGGGCCGAACTCGTCGCCTGGCTATTTCAGGCGCAGGCTGCCGGGTGCAGGATTGACCTGCCACAGAACCGACCACTGGACCTCGCTCGCAACGTGCAGGTACGGCGGTTCCTGGAGTTTACCGCAGCACCAGCTCTGCTGATGGTGGATTCGGACACCGTGCCTCCGCCGCACGCGCTGCCGACGCTGCTATCTGCAAACCGGGCCGTCGTCAGTGCCCTGGTGCCCTACTGGTCTTACGCAGACCGCGATCTGTTGTTCAATGCCTATCGTTTCGACGAAGACAACAACCTGCGGTCACTGCCACGCATTGACGGCTTAACTGCCTGTGATGCGCTCGGCTTTGGGTGTGTGCTGGCCAAACGGGAGGTCTTCGAGGCCATTGAACCCCCGTGGTTTCGCTGGCAACTCAGCGAAGACGGCTTGAGCCTCGCTCATGGTGAGGACCTGTACTTCTGCGAGCAGGTCCGGGAGGCCGGTTTCTCCTTGCACGTTCACGGCGGTGTACTTTGCGACCACTATCACACGTTTAACCTGACTGAATTGGGGAGGGTCTTACATGAAGCGAATACTGGCCAAAAAGCAACCTGACGGTGTAATACAGCTGTCGAGTGCTGAAGTCACTGATGAGCTTCGTGCCGCGATTGCCGAGCTGCAGGCCGCCGAGAAGCACCGTGACCCCGGCTTTGCGCCGAAGCACGATTATACCCAGTAGTAATCGGCAGGGGAGGTGACAGCTCATGGCCGCTGGTGATATCCTGTCGAGTTTCAGCAGCCCGGGTTCATTCCCGACGGGCCTTACCTGGGACGGAACCAACCTTTGGAATGCTGATTACGACGCCGATAAAATCTTCGAGCTGAATACCAGCGGCACCGTCCTCTCCAGCTTCAGCAGCCCGAGAACAGGCCCACGCGGTCTTGCCCGGGAAGGCACCAATCTCTGGAATGCTGACACCACCGCCAATAAAATCTTCGAGCTGAATACCAGCGGCACCGTCCTCTCCAGCTTCAGCACCCCGGGTACAAGTCCACATGGTCTGACCTGGGACGGGACCAGCCTCTGGCATGCTGATAACGGTGTCGATAAAATCTTCGAGTTGAACACCAGCGGTACCATCCTGTCGAGCTTCGCCAGCCCGGATATAAACCCAATAGGTCTCGCCTGGGACGGCACCAATCTCTGGAACGTTGGTTACAGCGCCAATAAAATCTTCGAGCTGAACACCAGCGGCACCGTCCTCTCCAGCTTCAGCAGCCCGGATACATTCCCAATGGGCCTTACCTGGGACGGGACCAGCCTCTGGAATACTGATGCCAGTGCCGATAAAATCTTCGAGCTGAGCGTGGGTGATGAGTCTGAGTGCGCCGAAGGCGGTTCGGAGTCCAGCATTAGTGTCGCCGTTGAGGGCGAAGGCAGTAAGCACGCTTTCGGTGGTTCGGAAGCTGCCATCGTCCTGTCCGCCGAGGGCGCAGGACAGCGGGCCACCAGCGGCGGTTCCGAGTCAACAGTCAGCGTCGCCACTGAGGGAGCAGGCCACAAGCTGGCTCTAGGCGGTTCAGAGCCCACGGTCAGTGTTGCTGTTGAGAGTACGGGCACCAAGCTCAGCAGCGGCGGTTCAGAGTCCACAGTCGTTGCCACCGCCGAGGGAGCGGGCAAGAAACTTGGCTCACACGGCGCAGCTACAGTCCTCGTGGTGAATACCGAGGGCGTGGGTCGGCACGTCGCCCTGAGTGGTTCAGCGGCCATCGTGCTGGTGAGCCCTGAGGGTGCCGGTGCCAGACCCTCGCTCCTCGGCCGGATAGCACTGACAGCGCGTAAAGCCCCTCACCCGACTATGGAGGTCAGAAAACAGCGGATTGCGCTGGTTGCCAGAAAGCCAGCGACCGAGCTGGAGGTCAGCCGAAGATGACCAGCACCAGTTTGACCATGTACTGCGGCGATACCGTATCTCTCGAGATCACCTGGCTGGATGCCGACGGCAACCCTGTCAACCTGACGGGGGCCAGCCTTGTCTGGGCGCTCGGCCGCACCCCGGCCGGCCCGCTCCTGGTGGAGAAGACCGTCGGGCAGGGTATCGTCATCACGGGTGCCAGCACCGGCGAATTCAGGATTGACATCGAGCCAGCGGATACCACCAACCTGAAGCCCGGCACTTACTACCACGTCTGCCGCGCGAAAGAGGCTGACGGCACGGTCTCCACTGTTCTGGATGGTCACATCCAGATTCAGCAGAGCCTCGTTGCCGCACCCGCTTGATAGCTACAGTTCCCGATAAGGAGGTGAACTGACTTGGACATCTTCACTGAAATCCTGCAGCCCTTGCTCCTGTACATCGCCGTGACATTCCTCGTCGTCGAGGTCATCAAGCGTATCTTCGCGGCCCTCGGCTACCCGCTGGGTAAGACAGCAATTATCGTTGCTCTGGTGATCGGACTGGGCGAGAGCTACTTCTGGTGGCTGACTGTGCTGCCGGACCCGCGGATGCCGGGTGGCGAGTGGTTCGCCATCATCATCTCGGGCTTCCTGATTGCCGGCGCTGCCTCTGGCCTGTTTGCCTGGCTTAAGAACCTGTTCCCGTGGTTCGAGCAGCTGAACGCACGGGACTGAATATGGTGACGCTCGCAGCTTACTCGTAACACCCGGGCTGGCGCAGCCTACCGGGCCCGGCCATGAATCGCATACGACACCCCTCTCTCTGCCCCGGGCCCTCGTGGTCCGGGGGTTTTGTTTTAGCAGGATTTGCTGTTGACAGGACCTCTGCGCAACAGAACCGCCGGTTTCGTGCCGGTTTGTCAACTGAAACGCCCACCAGGCCCGGATCCGTCAATTGCCGTGGCACATCGGGCTCGGATTATTCCAAGAATGATTCCAGAATATTATTCCGAGGCCCCTCGAGACCAGACCGCTCACGGGCCCTCTACGGCGCTTTCTCATACATGACAACTAAAACTACCCGCTGACGGTCCCTGTCCGCTCACGGGGGAACTTGGTAGCTCTCGGGGCGTGCCGGACTTCTCGCTGTTTTATCTGTTGACGAAAAGGTCTATCGCAGTGAGCAACAGAAGTATCTGGAGCAGGGGGAAGAAGTCACGCTGGATTTTGCATTCCCGCAGCCAACCATCACCTTGACGAACATCAAATAGCAGTGCGTGATCGGCGTACCTCGTTAAACGAGTATTGGCCTGGATGAGGGTCCTGGAAGCCTGGATTGGGGGGTGCAAGAGGAGCAATGCGCAAGTTACTGAAGACCTGGTATATCCCGGCCGTGCTGCTGGTGCTGTTGTTGCTCGCCAACGCAGCACGGTGGGAGGTCGTCGCCAGCAAGACAACCAGTAAGGGCGTGACCATCTGGAAGACAGACCATTGGACCGGCTTTCGCTGGGTGGAGTTCTACGTGGGCCGCGTCGCCACCCGGCTACCGGCAGAACCCTACCCGTACGGCCTGGATGCCGACGACGTGCGCTACACTACCGAAAACTACAATGTCGGCTGGCAGATAGGAGTCTACATCACGTCAATCTGGTTGCTCGTGCTTGGCCTCAGTGCTTGGCGCGAGCGGAGCGGGGAGGTGGGCTGAGCGGCTCCAGCCACCCAGCCGCCGGTCGTGTTCACGGTGAGCCCACGTCTCAGGCCTCGGCTCTCGCCGCGTCCTGCGACAACGGATGGGCCCGCAGGTAGTGGCTCTGTACGTGCTGGCGCGAGACATGCAGGTAGATCTCCGTCGAGCGGATGGAATCGTGGCCCATGAGCTCCTGCACCACCTCGATCGGGGCGCCCCCCTCAATCATGTGTGTGGCAAAGCTATGCCGCAATGTATGCGGTGTGACGTGTTTTCTGAGC
>JALGTI010000222.1 GCA_029821455.1 Candidatus Zipacnadia bacterium
CCGGACCAGGGTCGAGATGGTGGATATGAGCCAGCGCTACCTGGAGGCCTACCTGGAGGGCGTGTGGGCGGCTCAGGAGCATCGCTACGAGGCCTCCGTGGCGGCCTTCGACCGTATGGACCGCATGATCGACGAACTGGAGTCACACGGCTACATCGCAGCCGAGGACGCCCGCTGGCGCGCCAGGGCCATGCGCGGCAAACCCCTGGCGGAGCACTTCCCCGCCGAGCTGGGCTTTGTGACGAACTGGAAGCTGCTGGGGCCGTTTGATAACAGCGACCGCAACGGCCATCTGCGCCGCGACCCCTTTGAGCCGGTCACCTCCCTGGACGCCTCCGTACCATTGGCGGACGGAACGCAGGCCCAGTGGTGGAGCTATGAGAGCCCCGGCGGATTCCTGAACCTGGAGCGGGCCTTCGCCGATAAGAAGGGGGACTGGCTGCTATCCTACGGCTACGCAGCCATCAGCTACAACGCGCCGCAGGCCATGGGGGCGCAGCTTCTCATGCCCGGTCTCAACGCCGACCGCCCGGACCGCTATGCCATTGATGTCAACCTGCGGGCCGGGGACAATATCATCGTGGTGAAGCTCTCCCACACCCAGCTTGCCACGGACACCTTCCCCTGGGGCCTGTACCTGCGCGTGGCGTCCGCTGACTGACATACGCGAAGACGCGGCGCGCTTTCCGGGTTAGGAGGCACGCACTAAAACTTTGCCAGTCCAGCCAAGTTTCGCCGGCAATAAGGAGAAGGCAAGCATGGGAGCAAACCAGAAGGACATCATACAAATTGCCCCTCAAGGGCTGAAAGAAGTGGAAGTTGAGATATTAGAGGAGGCAAACGGCGACGTAACACACGTTACCTGGCCTTTCAAGTTCCACAGTCCCAGCCATGCGGCTCTCGTAAAGCTAAGGGAGAAGGAACGGCTGGATGAAGTGATCGCGCCGGGGAAGACCGAGTTGGAGAAGGTTTTGCTTCTGAGAAGGTGGGCGTCCAAGAACACCCCGGGGCGGGGCGGATCGCGCTATCCCTCGTGGACTGCGTGGGAAATGCTGGACAACATTCGCAACAATGACGACATCATTGTGATGTGTGGGCAGTCGGGGATGGTGTTCCTTCAGGCCTGTTGTAGTCTGGGGATTCAATGCCGCTACGTGGAGATTGGCACCAAGGAGAATCCCTACTGCCATTGGAACACGGAGGTTTTCCTGAATGACTATGATAAATGGGCCCTGATGGATGCCACCCCCGCACCTAACTGCAACGGTTATATCACCCGCAACGCGATTCCGCAGAACGCCCTGGAACTGCACCGAGCCTATCTGAGCGGGGAATATGACGACTTCGTAGCAGTGCATGATGACGAGGTGGTGGACCCCGCGAAACACGTGCGAGCCCAAGAGATTATCCCTATGTACTATTACTTCCGCATCGTTTTCACTCAGGATCACCAGACGGAAAACCCTCCCTACTTTGACATCGAAAATACCTGGGACCGGTGGAACGAGGCGGTAGAGTGGGAGGATGAACTGACAGTTCCGTGGGAGGAGAACCCAACTGCAAAACCTTGGTGCCTGCCGCATCGCCGCCTTACGCTGAGACGGTCAGGCCGGGAGGAAGACTTCTATTGGCGGCCGACGGACCAGTGCAGGATCGAGGTGCGATGGTTCAAGGAAACGACCTTCCGCGTGAAACTGAACAACCTCTGCCCGGATTTCGATGCCTATCTAGTGAGGCTGGATGAGGGGAATTGGAAGCGACTCAGTATGGATTGGTTCGCCTGGGATATTGAGCCGGGGACCCACCTCATCGAGGCCAGAACCCTGACCAGAGATGGGAAAGAAGGGCCGGTAGCCAGGCTGCGCTTCAACCTGAACAAGTTGTGATAACATACAATGGGGGGCTACATTTGCCCCAATCTCAGAGCAGCGAACAATATCCAATTACCAAGCGAGGCTGAAGTCTCGCCTGAAATGCAATGACGCGTGTGCAAACCAAGGAGAGAAAGAATAATGCCTAGCGAAGTGGCGCCAAAATGGCTTGCGGAGGCGGAACTGACTTATCGGATACCTGCTGATGTTGACTTCAAACAATTCCTCAAGGAAAAAGGACTGGAGAAGCCGGACTTCGCGATAGCCGTTGGCGGCGTAGGAGCTAAGGACATAACCGAGAAATGCCACGAGATAGGCTGCAAGGTTCTACCGTATATGACCTATTCCAACAGATACCTGAGGGAAGACGAGGAGGACCAGGGATGGAACTTCCGCCTGGCTGAGCATCCCGAACTGGCTATCTATAACGAGAAGTCGGTGCGGGAGCGGTCTCTCTTTGCTGATTCGGTAGATCCTAGAAGGACGGAGATTTGCCCCAACACCCACGAAATGGTTCAGGCGGCAGAGAGAGAGGTGGAGGCCGTTATGGAATCTGGGGCCGACGGCCTTTTCCTGGACCACGGTTTTGGTCCCACCAAGTGCTATGGTGAGGCTTTGGGCGTTCACCGGCACATCTATCATGAAGAGGACATAGCAGGGCTGCCGGAGAGTTACCTGCGCTACTCCCCCGGGGATCCGGATGCTCCCAACGACGATCCCCTCGGTACCTACGCCTATGCTATGCTGCTGCGGCATTTACAGAAGAATGTTCTTGATAAACACGGCAACGAGAACGTCCTCATGCTCAACACCACTTACTGGCCCTTCTATTACTCTTCTGCTCCGCTGAAGAAGTTCGTGATGTATGCTCCAAGGCGCCCCAGGATCGTTCCAGGCGTTTTGTGGGATGCAAGCCATTGTGCAATGGTCGAAAGCCACGTGGTGGTACCGGAGGAGCTGATTCGCCCGGATTCCAGTGAGAGAAGGCCAATGCGGTGGGGCAACTTCAATCTCTGGCACCGCATAGACAAGACGCCGAAGAAGTATCGTGATGTGGGGAAGCGGACGATATGCCTGCCCTATTTCGGCGACGCCAAGGCAGGCGAATTCCGGGAGGATGCCTTCTACTGCTACGCGCTGGGTAAGCTGCATGATATGATCTGGATGTCCGGCCCGGACGGACCGGGCGGGGAGTTCTGCAAGTTCAGGATGGGCAAGCCACTGGAGGACGATTACCGCTTCCAGGATGGAATCCTCTATCGCCTTTTCGAGAACGGAGCGGTGGCGGTCAATCCGGACGCGATAGAGCGGGAAACAGGCCTGGAAGTGCCAGTGGAGAAGGCAACTGACCTCTTCACTGGCGAACAGGTCTCCTGCCGCAACAAAGTCCTGGACGCTACTGTCCCGCCGGAGGGAGGCAGAGTCTATCTCTGGTGACCGGCGAGTGGATTTGCTTCGACGGGCTCTAGCGCAAGTTGCAGTGCATCCGTTGAGGCCTGCGAGACGGACAGTGGGCAGGATAGCCGGCAGGTGAGTTGAACAGGAAGCCGTTCGCGCCTTAGTCCGGAAAGGGCGGAACTCCCAACTGGCGGGGGTGGCGCGCAAGAGCGTTTTCCGAGGGCAGAGCGGGGAAGGAGGTCCTCCGTCAGGTAACTGACCTGGCCGGCGAGGTCGTCTCGGTGGCCCGTGGGGTCCCAGAACTCATCTCACTTCCAATTCGCTACCCCACTGCCTATCGGCCACTGATTATCTCCCTCTGACATAAGTCCCAAGAATCGAAAAGCTCACCTGGCTATGTTGGGTAGGTGTCAGATGGCCGAGGTAGGTGTGCCGAAAGAGCTGTTCGTACGAATCTTACAACGCATCTGGATTTCGGCGCCCGCAGGAGGCTGACAGTGCGTTTCGGGGAGGAACAAGTTGCAGTTCTTTTGGTTATCCCCGGTAGTAGTACGCCTGCGCGCTCTTCAAGGGCTCTTGGAGTTGCTTAATTAGCGTCCAGCAACCTCTGGGAGCTGTGCAAATCCCTGCTTCTGTGCCCACGCCGCCAGTACCAGAAGGAATTTATGGCAGGTTTGAAGCATATAGCAATAAGCAAAAGCCAAGTGGTTATCCCGCAGATAAGGTTGGTGAAGGTATCATGAGGCTGTGTCTAATTGCACTGGTGTTGTTGTGTGGTGGATTGTCTTACGCAAGGGCGGACGACGCGACGTGGGTGGATATCGCCGGCACGGTGTACGGGGCACAGCCGGATGAGAGCGGCCCTATCGGCGGCGGCGAGGGATACGCGAACATCGTCACCAACGGCGACTACACCGTCGAAGACCTCGACTCCCTACTGGACGTGCTCTCCAAAGCCAAGGCCGGGCAGGTCGTTTTCATCCCCGGTCAGACGGAGATCGACCTGACAGCACGCATCTACATCGAGCAACTCGTCTTGGACGTGCCAACGGGTGTCACACTTGCCGGGGATCGTGGACACAACGGCTCGCAAGGCACGTTGCTTGCAAGTGATGCGCTGAACACGCCTGTGATGATCCGACCCACAGGGCCGGATGTGCGCATCACCGGCCTACGTATCCGCGGACCCAATGCCAAGCGGTACCTGGACCATCATCACCGGGCGTTTCGCGAAGGTGGTGGGGGCCATGAATACTACTACAGATTCCCCACCTCAAATGGCATCCGGACCGAGCAGTCCGCCCTCGAAGTTGATAACTGCGAAATCTCCGGCTTCGCGCACGCCGGCGTCTACCTCATCAACGGCGACGACCATCACATCCACCACAACTTCATCCACCACTGCCAGTACCAAGGACTCGGCTATGGTGTGTGTCACAACACATCGTCGTCGTTGA
Organism: Candidatus Zipacnadia bacterium; assembly: GCA_029821455.1. Taxonomy (GTDB): domain Bacteria; phylum Armatimonadota; class Zipacnadia; order Zipacnadales; family Zipacnadaceae; genus JALGVG01. The sequence goes on from JALGTI010000222.1 coordinate 4,727, forward strand.
TTGAGTACAATATGTTCAATTGGAACCGTCACTCCATCGCCGGTACCGGGCGACCTGGCAACAGCTATGTGGCGCGGCACAATGTTGAGCTCGGTGTGTCGCTGAGCCACTGCTTTGATATGCATGGTGGGCGTGACCGTGGTGACGACACGAACATCGCGGGCACGTCGATCGAGATCTACAACAACACCTTCCGCGCTCCGCAGACCCCGGTGGTGATCCGGGGCGTGCCGGAAGAGAAGTGCGAGGTGCACCACAACTGGTTTGTGCAACACTACCAGCCCGTGGCGGCTGTGTCGGCGCAGTCGAAGACTCAGGTATTTGACAACGCGTATGGCGCCGAGCCAAAGGTGATCGAGTAGGAGCAAGCCGCGATAATCCAGGGCGGAGGTAAGGCCACGATGCGTGTAGCATTAAGACTGTATCGGGCCGTGAACGATGAGTTGTGGGACGAGCTTGGCAGCCAGCTAAAGTCAGGCCCCTCGGCCGTTGGGATCGCTTCGACCAGCGCCCCTTTGAGCAATCCCCCTTGACAAACCTTGTGTGCCGTGCTATAAACCTAACTGTACCGGGAACTAAACTAGTTTGTGATGGTGTAGAGGCAAATGGCGACGATTGCAGATGTTGCCAGCGCGGCAGGTGTATCTCGCAGTACTGTCTCCGGCGTTCTTAACGGGAATTGGGACATTTGCTCCCAGGAGACCCGGATACGGGTCTTGGACTGTGCCCTCAAGACTGGCTACCAACGCTCAAACGCCGCCCTTGTCCTCAGCACGGGACGTACGAACGTCGTCGCAATCGGCTGCGAACGGCCAGACGATCCCCATCCGGCCCGTATGCTTGCCGCAGCCAACGACCTCGCCCAGAGCATGGGGTTTGATGTCATCCTGATACCTCTCGGCAAGCACCAGGATGTGACTATGTACCTCAGCCAACGGCGGGCCGATGTGGTTATGGTCGCCAAAGCTATCAGTCTCGCGGAGGACCTGCTTGACCATATTAGCGCCCCCCATCAGATAGTAATCGCCGCCGGGCCTCGTGCTGGTGATACACCCCGGCGCATATTATGTTCCTACTGGCACGACCAAACTGGTATTCGCTGCGTATTGGAGCATCTGGTCTCCCTGGGGCATACGCGCATTGCATATCTGGCCGGCACCCGCGCAGGCATGAGGATGACGTACTTCCAGGAAGCTGCCGCAGTGTTCGGGGCTGAGGGAATCGCACTGACTACTGAGGACGAAGACGACAAGATGGTTGCGGGGGCTGAGATGGCGCGGCGTACGCTGGATATGCGCCCCCGTCCCTCAGCCCTGTTTGCCCGCACGGACGCGATCGCCCTCGGTGCGCTGCACGCTGTGCAGGAGGCGGGCCTGCGCGTGCCCGAGGATATTTCGATAGCTGGTTACTATGACTTCGCCTACTCCCGCTACCTCTCTCCTTCACTCACAAGCGTCTACACGCCCTTTACCAAGTGCGCCCTTGCAGTGCTGACGGAGGCATTGCAGGCTTTAAAGCGCGACCCGGTCGTGTCGCCGGAGCCGCGCGCAATAGAGTTTCCGACTGAACTGCGTGTCCGCGGGAGCACAGGGCCTGCGCCTGTGTAACAGGCCGGCCCGAGGGCGAGTTTCCAGCTTGCCCTTATAATGCCTAAGGAGCTGATGTTGATGAAGCGTCACAGCGGTTTCACCCTTATCGAATTGCTGGTGGTGATCGCGATCATTGCGATCCTGGCAGCAATCCTCTTCCCGGTCTTTGCGAGGGCCCGGGAGAAGGCGAGACAAACGAGTTGCCTATCCAACCAAAAGCAGATAGCGCTGGCGCTGCTGATGTACGCCCAGGATTATGACGACTCTTTCTATGGAATGTGGTGGGGGTACGGATCTCCAAACTCTCTTGCTCGCATCTATTTGGAGCCGTATATCCAGAACGCACAGATCTGGCGGTGCCCCTCGTCTCCAGTTCTGTGGTACTACTATTACAACTACACGACAGGAGCACTGGAGCAAAGAACCCCGATGAGCTATTGCTTATCTGAGATGCACCTTTACTATCTGACACACACATACGGTTGCAATTGCGGCCTGGGGATGTATCCAAATCCAGCGGGCACCATACTCTTTGCTGAGACACTGGATAGTGGCGGTGGTTATGCTTCCTGGTATACCTGGTACCGCTTGATCCCTGGTGCCCCAACCTGGTTGGGATGTGCAACGCCGCACAATGATGGCGCCAATGTTTCATTTGTGGATGGGCATGCCAAATGGTTGCCTGGAGCGGCCTTGGATTACGGGGTGGCTCGCGATCCGTGGGTAGGCACTTATTGATGAACACCTAAGGCAAACTCGTTCATGCGTCCTTGGCGGGGCGGCGCAAAGGCGCCTTCAGTGGCCCCGTGCAATAGAGTTTCCGACTGAACTGCGTGTACGCGGGAGGCACAGGGCCTGCGCCTGTGTAACAGGCCGGTCCGAGGGCGAGTTTCTAGCCTGCCCTTAAAATGCCTAAGGAGCTGATGTTGATGAAGCGTCACAGCGGTTTCACCCTTATCGAATTGCTGGTGGTGATCGCGATTATTGCGATCCTGGCAGCCATTCTCTTCCCGGTCTTCGCCCAGGCCAGGGAGAAGGCTAGAGCTACGGCCTGCTTGTCTAATACGAAGCAGTTAGGGCTCGCCCTCCACATGTACGTTCAGGACTATGACGGTGGTTATCCCTGGGCGAACATGGGGAGCGCGTGGCAATGGCATTGGTATCACCAATTGGCACCGTACGTTGGTAACTGGCAACTCTTTGAGTGCCCAGACTTCCGTGTCAGCAACATGCTGGGATATCATCCTACTACGTACGCCATGAACTATCTGGCCGGCTGGTTCCCGGGATCTTATGCCAGCCCGTATACATGCGGTATTGGCGCAACGGAGGGGCAGTGGACTAACCCTGCCGAAAAGATTATCTTCACCGACGGCAAGCCAGCCTACGAGGCATGGGAAGCTGTTTATGGCAGTGGCGGTGACTATGGAGCGATCTATGGCTTCCAACTGGCTTGCTGGACGTTCCTGCAAACGTTACCAGCATTGATAACGTCGGACCCCGGTGCCTACAACCGTGTCTTTCTGCACAACGGCGGTATCAATTGTACCTTTGCAGATGGGCATGCCAAGTGGATGGCTGGCCGCGAAGTAATTGGCGAAAACGCGAAGAAATGGTTCCCTGTGGGCGATCCATTGTTCTTCTAACGCCTACGTATAGCTAAGAAGCCCCGTCTGCGTACG
>JALGTI010000223.1 GCA_029821455.1 Candidatus Zipacnadia bacterium
GATCGTTCTGCTGACCTGGCTGATGGTGCGGCCTGGGCGCTTTGACGTGGTGCTCTCCCAGGGCGGGAACGCTATCAACCAGAACTGGGTGCTGGTTCACACCTGTCACGACTTACGGGCCAAAGTGCTTCGCAAGGTGCAGTGGGTGCATAAGTCGCTGCGCGGCAGGAGACGCGCCGCTATGGGATTGCGCGCCTGGCTGGCTAGTTGGTTCGAGGGCCGAGCTATGCGCCATTGCCGAGGCAGAGTCATCGCCGTTTCCCGCATGTTGCGTGACTGTCTGGTCAGCCATCACTGCCTGGGGCGCTCAGATGTACATGTGGCCAACAACGGTGTGGATCATGAGATCTTCAATGAAAGTGTCAGGGCACGATACCGCGAGCAATGGCGGGCCGAACTGGGTCTTCCCGATGATGACTTCGTAATCCTGTTCGTAGGGGGCCGATGGTTTGAAAAGGGGTTGCCGCATCTGATTGAGGCCCTCGGGCAAATGGCCTCGGCTCACGCTCGTCTCGTGGTAGTAGGGGAGGGCGATGTAGAGGGATTGAGCCGTCTGGCAGCCCAGAACAATGTCGCAGAGCGGGTGATGTTCTGTCCTCCAACACAGCATCTGGAGCGCTACTACGGCGCTGCGGACTGCCTTGCATTGCTGAGCGAAACAGAGGGCTTCGGGCTGGTGGCAGCAGAGGCGGCAGCGTGTGGGCTGCCAGTGCTGATGAGTCGCTCGGGCGTCGCGGTAGATTTGATAGAAGATGGTGTGAGCGGCTTCATTGTAGGTGCTAGCCCCCTGGTCGTGGCAGACCGGCTTGACCGCCTGGCAACGAATCCACAGTTGTGTCTGCGAATGGGGCAAGCAGCTCACCAACGCTCTCTGGCACTAACCTGGGAGGCCCAAGCGGGGACCATTGAGCGATTGTTCCAGGCCTGGCACGACGGACAACAAGCTGGAAGCTTACCCTACGGGACAGGTAAGGCGGCGTCAGGGGGTAGGGAAGCAGTCTTGGAGACCGCAACAGTTGCCAAACGCCCCGACAGGGTGCGCGTGGCGGTCGTAAGCCATTCCTGCGTGGTGCCGATCAACCAGGGGCTGTACGCGGAACTTGCCAAGTATGACGACATCGAGCCGCTGCTGATCACACCACTGTATTGGCGGTCGGTGCTTAGTGGGCCGATGATTTTCTCGCCCCTGCCCGGCGTTAGCGAGTTCGCACGGCCACTGCCCGTTCACCTCCCCGGCCAGATTCATCTGCATTGGTACAACCAGCATATCCGCGCGGTTCTGAATGAGTTTGGGCCGGAGCTCCTGTTCGTGGATGAAGAGCCTTACAGCCTGACCGCGTGGCAGAGCCTGCGCCTGGCGCGGCAACTAGGCTGCCGGCTGATGATCTCGACCAAAGAGAACCTGCTGCGGCGGTATCCGTTGCCACTGGCCTGGACTCAGCGACAGGTCTTGCGCGAAGCTGCCCACGCGATTGTAGTATGCAGCGAATGCGAAAGTGTGCTGCAGCGCAAGGGCTACCAGGGGCCGGCTACAGAGCTACCGCACGGCATTGACCCGAAGATCTTTTGCCCGGCTCCGCACCCTCATTTGAGAAGCCGGCTTGGGCTGGTCGGGCCGGTGGTGGGATATGTGGGGCGGTTGACGCCGGAGAAGGGCGTACTCGACCTACTGGAGGCCGCAATACTGACCCGTGAACTGGAGTGCCCGCGCTTCCAACTGCTGCTGGTCGGCGAGGGTCCCCTGTATAGCCAGATTAAGGCGCTTGCCCCTAGCAAGCTAGGGCCCAACGGTATCGTGCTGGTCAACCGTATCCCGCACGAGGAGATTGCCGATTACTTGAACTGCCTGGATGTCCTGGTGTTGCCCTCGCGCACGACCTCGCAGTGGAAGGAACAGTTCGGACGTGTACTCGTGGAGGCGCTTGCGTGCCAGGTGCCTGTGATCGGCTCGTCATCCGGTCACATCCCGCATCTGATCGCCGACACACAAGGTGGCCTTGTATTTGAAGAAGGGAACGCCAGCGACCTGGCCGGCAAGATCACTGCACTGCTGAGCGACAGCCAACTGGTTGCGGCATACGCGCAGCGGGGCCGCCAGCGAGTGCTGGAAAGCTATACCTGGCAGGCCATCGCCGAGAAGCTCCGCCACGTCATAATGGAGGTCGCCCACTCCTAGAAAGGTCGAGCCGCCCGGTCTTGCTTACCTCAAACAGCGCCGTTGCTACTGCTCAGGAAGAGAAAGCCTTTCTCCCCAGTTTTATGTCCAGGACGGGACTGCCATCTAAGGCGTCCACGCCGCGGACATAGAGTGTAGTCCCTTCAATCCGCTCCAGCTCCACTTCCGTGATCGCCAGAGGTGTCGGGCGGTGGGGACTGCGAGATGCAAACACGCCAACCTTCTTGCGATCAATGCCCCGATTGAAGATTGACTTGACACCTTTGGACTCGTGAAGAACATAGACTATCGTTAGGTGCTTCTCTTCGTCCAGCCGGTGCATAAACCGGGCCATAAACGGTTGCAGTTCAATGCGGCTGAGCTCATCGTTGTTACTACGATGCACTATGCCGATGGGATAGAACACCACCGGCTTCACGTCGCCGTGAATGCAGCGGCGGCAATAGATCTCCCCGTCAACTTTCAGCGCCGCCTCCGCAGGCGTCTCCTCACCGCAGGCGGCGCACTTGACTGTGTCTGCCATCATGCGCTCACGAGCCCTGCCAGCGGTCATACATCACAATCTCGCCAAGCGGCTTGCGGCTCTTCACGGCGGGGGGCTCGGTGGCCGGATAGCCCAGCGGCAGAAGCTCGACGACCTTGACCCCCGTGGGAATGCCCAGGACAGCCTTGACCTCCTGCTGGTCGAAGGCCCCTATCCAGCAGGTGCCCAGGCCCTCCTCCACGGCCTGAAGGGTCATCTGGGTAAGCGCGATGGCAAGATTGACTGCGTAATCGGGGACATCGCAGTGCATCATCCGCTCGGGGTCGGTGGCGCAGGCCACGATGACCACCGGCGCCTCGCCCACGAACGCCTGGCCCATCGCTGCCTGGGCGACTTGCTTGCGCATAGCCTCGTCCCTCACCACCACGAAAACCCACGGCTGGCGATTGTTGGCCGAAGGCGCCAGGCGACCCGCCTCCAGCACGCTGTTCAACTTCTCCTCCTCAACCGGCTTCTCTAGATAGTCGCGGACACTGAACCGTTTCCTGATAGTCTCAGAGACATCCATTTGTCATCCCTCCTGTAATATAGAATACTTCGCCATGTTTGGGGGTGAAACCTTTGTTCTGAAAAGGAGTTGCCCCCTCGGGTGGCGAACCTCAACCTGAGAGATGTTCGAACTGATGGTCAAAGACGAGGTTCTATCTGTGGCCGGGCAGTTCGATAAAGAGACGGATGGTGAGCAAGGATGCATCAGGGGCGACCATTGCCTGAGGGAAATTGGATGAAGTGGCTGCCGCCCTCGCCGCACCGGGAGGCGATACTGGACTTCATCACGCGAGCGCGGTGTACGGTGATAGAGCGTGGCGAGAACGAAAGTCCGCTTATTCAGTTTGAAGATGGCGGGCTGATGGAGCTGGACAAGATCCGGTATGACCCAGACCAAGCCTTCCATCACGCAGAGCAGCCAGATGTGCGGATGCGTGGTGAATATCGCGCCACCCAGTACAGCGATGTCTGCGGCGCAATAGACGAACTCAAGCGTGTCTTTGCTGAGGAGCCACACAGGATAGCTCAAGATCGGGATCACCTCGACAGCCTGCTCGAAGATGCCCTGTACGCTATGCGCCGAATGGGTCTCCGTCACCAGGCGTACTTTGAGTTTGGGCAGAAAGTGGCCAGGTTGGCCCAGCAAGTCCTGGAAATGGCAGAACCGAGTATGGAGCCGGCCGCGCAAGGCGCGGAGGAATTGCGGCGGCTGTGGGATGCAGATGTTGAGTGTGCCCAAACGCAGCTTGAGCGTCTAAACAAGCTGGCCGAGCAGATCCGCGACGTGGGAAGCCAGAAGGAAAACCGACTGAGGCAGCAGAAGGAGTTGGCGATTCAGATATACCAGGCATACGAGGCCATCAAAGGGGAGCGGAACTGGAGCGAGGAAGAGGCACAGACCGAATAACACATCAGAAAGTGGTGAGGAAAGTGGAGTATCGTCAAGTTGGGAAATGGGGACTACGCATTAGCACGATCGGGCTGGGCAGCTATCTGACCATCGGGATGCACGTGGATGATGAAACATCCCGTGAGTGCGTCAAAGTTGCTTTCGACTCAGGTGTCAATTGGATTGACACCGCAAATGCCTATAATCTGGGGCAGGCCGAACTGGTGCTCGGTGAGATTCTGAGGGACTATGACCGCGATGACTATGTCCTGCTGACCAAGGTGTGGGCGCCAATGGCTGAGGGGCCCAATGACCGGGGACTGTCGGCCAAACACGTCTTCGAGCAGTGCCACGCCAGCCTCAAGCGCCTGCAAACCGACTACGTTGACATCTATATGTGCCATCGCCCTGACCCTGACGCGCCGCTGGAAGAGACCATCCGCATTATGGAAGACCTTGGCCGGCAGGGGAAGATCCTCTACTGGGGCGTTAGCGAGTGGCCGGCTGAGCTTATCCAGGAGGCTGTTGACCTGTCTGCAATTATGGGCTGCAGGCCGCCGGTGGTCAACGAACCGCGCTATAGCCTGATGTGGCGCGTGCCGGAAGTCTCGGTATTCCCCACCTGCCTCAACAACGGGGTAGGCAACGTCGTCTTCTCGCCGCTGGCTCATGGCGTGCTGACGGGCAAGTATCAGCCGGGGCAGCCGCCACCGCCCGGCACTCGCGCTGCCGATGAGACGCAGAACAAGATAATGATGGACCTGTACTGGACCGATGAGAACCTCCAGAAGGTGCAGGAGTTCAAAGAGATGGCCGG
>JALGTI010000009.1 GCA_029821455.1 Candidatus Zipacnadia bacterium
GTCACCTGGATGAAAGCCACCTCGCCCTCACGAAGCAGTGAGCCGACCAGAAATGCCCCTTCCGCCCGTAGGTCGGCGAAGCAAGCATCGTGCCAATGATCTGGCACTGCCGGGAAGACGCGGATCACTCCGCCATAGCTCTGCAGCAACAGCTCCATAACCGCAGCGGCGGCGGCGAAACCGGCCTCCAGGGTCATCGGTGAATAGTCGAAGAGCGAGATGCCGAAGATGCGCGGGTCACCGTTGATGTGCAGCGTATTGGGAGCGATGAAGGCCCGGCCGTACAGGTCAAGCATCTGCCAGGCCATGTTGGGCAGGTCGGCACGGGCGGCGATGAGCGAGGCCCAGGGAAACGCCCAGCCAGTCCACTCCCCTGTGCCCATCCGGCGCAGATGTTGGAGAGTAGTGCCAATGAGCACACGACTTCGCTCATTATGGATGCTCAATACCCCAAGCGGATAGACGCCCATCAAGTGAGCGTGATGGCGGTGGGAATGGGCCAGCGGGGTATTGGCTGCAACTAACAGGCCCTCTGCCTCGCTCTGCGGGTAGTCTACCAGTCGGTCCAGCACACGCTGCCACTGCTCAGCTTCGGGGTCGCCAAGGCCCAGGATATCATTGACCTCCAGTAGTACCTGGGCGAGCCATCTTATCAGCGCCAGGTCGCAGGTCGGATCTGAAACCCACGCCTCAAAGCTGCCCTCGCCATACTCTGGCGAGTTGCTCAGGGGGATATGCAGCTTGCCATCCGGGCCTTCTTCTAGGAGGTTAGTGTATGTCCGCATAAAGGCGGCCATAAACGGATATGCCCGCTCCCGCAGGAAGTCCTCGTCGCGCGAGTAGAGCCAATGGAGCCAGAAGTGATGCGCCAGCCAGGCACCGTTGCCCGGCCAGAACTCAGTGGCCGGATACCCGTAGATTCTTTGGCCGCCCGGGCCGATGGCACAGCCACTCCAGGCCCCCTCAAAGCCGAAGAACTCCTTGCACCGATGTTCAAAGGTAGGCAGGCAGTTGAAGAAGGTCTCATACAGGCATTCGCCAGCCTCCAGCCGGTTGGCGGTGTAGATCGGCCAGTATGACTCCTCGACATTCATATCCAGGTGATAGTCCCCTGACCAGGGCGGCATTGTGCCATCGCAGGTCCACAGGCCCTGAAGCGTGATGGGCAAACCATCAGGCCGGGAATTGCAGCCGAGCTTATACATCTCCGCATAGTAGAGATTCTCCAGGTGGGCATCGGGTATGGTCAAGTAGCTGGCGGGCCAGTAGTCCGCCCACCAACTCCTGTGCGTTTCGGCCAGCTTGGCCGGGCCACTTGTTGAGGCGTAGTGCACCGTCCTGATGGCTTCCTCCAAGGGCTCCACGGCGTCGTTGTGTGTGAAAATACTGACAAATATGGTTGTCCCCGCAGAAGTAGGCTGGGCCAGATGAGCGACCACATACTCGCCTCCGCCGGGGAACCCCATCCGCAGCCAGTTGATGCCCTCCTCCTGCCCCATCTCGGGGGCCGTGTAGCCCCACTGCGCCAGCGTCTCCCAGGCGGGGGTTTGACCCTCGTCTGCGGCCTCGGTGAGGTGGGTCATAGTGGCCCACACCTTGGGCAGCATACTCCCCTCAACGTTGATGACCAGCAGGTTCTGCTGGGCGTGGACGAAGGCGACCCAGTTGACCTGGGCAGCCTCAAACTGCAAGCTGCCGGCCGCCTGACCATTGAACAGGCTCAGGCGCGCCTTGAACTGGATTGCGGCTTGACCGAAATCAATCTCGAGGCGTGGCAAGGGCAGGCGGGTGGGATAGGGAAGCTCAGGCCGGTCGTTATCACGCCGGAACTTAGCCGTAATCGTCTCGTGGTCGCCTCGTTCCACTAAGCGACGTAAGGTAGCGTAGTTGAAGAACTCCGGGTCGGGCTGCTGCTCACGCAGTTCCCAGCAATCGTACTTGTCCAATGTGACCTTAAGGGGGCCGCCATCACCCCAGATCATTGCCCCGATGTGCCCGTTGGCCAGCGGAATACCATGGAGCCATTCCTGGGGGCTGACATCCCAGATGAGGTCGTGTTGCGTGAGGAAGGAACGCCAGTCTATTCTCTCGGCAGCCAATGCCTGGAACTCTCCGCTCTCCAAGGCGCCTTGTTGCGGGGTACAGTCATTTCCCCCTCTCGAAACAGCGAACGCTGCTCCTACCAGAGGAGCAACCCCGGGCTACTGGTCTGGCTCCAAAAGACCAGCGCGGAGGAGCTTGCGGGCAACTGCATAGATGTCCTTTGGTTTGCCCTTGGCTCTTATGCCCGTTGCTACTATGCTGATAGCCTGTCGGTCCTCTTCGATAACGTAGATCACTCGATAGCGTGAGAACCTATAACGCCAGACCCCTTCAAGCTCTCCATAAAGTGGGGAGCCTTGCTTGTCCGGGTCATCAGTCAAACGTCGGGAGCTTTCGACGAGTTTGCGCGCCATCCTTTTGTCGCTGATGCCACGAAGGAGTTCTATGGCCGTGTCCGTCCAGCAAACTGAGTATTTGCTCATAGCTACAGCCCCAGCATTTCTATGACCTCGTCAGGACTGTGCGTATGCCCTTCGCGGATGTCCTCCATGCTGCGCCGGATGGTGTCCATCAGCTCCTCGTCGCCGAGTATCTCCAGGGTCTCCATGATGCCCTCGTATAGCGCCCAGGGTAGCAGGGCCAATACGGGTTCGCCTCGGCGTGTTACGGCTATAGAGGTTATGCCCCCCTTTTCAAGCGCCTCCGGTAGCTCTGTGAGGTGCTGTCGGATTTGGGTTATGGGCACAGCCCTTGCGGTTAGCTCCCCCTTCGTTGCTGTCTCCAGGGTAAGCATTGTCTTGTCCTCCTTTATCTGCTTGTGCATTCGTGTGTCTCTCCTTCATCGGCTGTTCCGTATGCCCGCTTTAGTGTACAGACATTTGTGCAATTTGTCAAGTTCCAGAATAATCCTCCGCAGAACGTGGCATAGAGGGCTACATACCTGCGCATCGGGGGGAAGGAGAACACGTTCTGGTGGCGAATGATGCGTGAGTTCGCGTACCCAAAGGCTGGTTTACGGAGGGTTCAAGATGGCGAAGAAAAAGAAGACTGAACTCGGTCCGCCCGTACCGGAATGGCTGACGACCTCAGAGACATACGGATTTGGGAACGTGCCATGGCGGCACATCAAGGCCAACAAGTGGCGCTTCGTCACACACGTGCCGCATACCAAGGAGTACCTGATGGGCCTGCGCTCCAACGGGATGCGCGGGTTCCCTTATATGACCTTCTACCAGACCTGGATTGGCCAGCCGTATCAGGGCGTGCGGCTCTCCGAGCACACCGACTGGATTGAGATTGATGAGCATGGAAACTGGAAGCGGACGGGCTTCTGGGAGTCTGAGGACTCCAAGAATATGTACTGCACCTGCGCTAACACAAAGGGCTACCGGGATAGCGTCCTGGAATATCTTGAGTACCTGATGGACCTGGGCGCGGGCGGCATCTTTCTGGACAACGTGCATATCAATAAGAGATGTTGGGGTGAAGAATATGGGGTGCACAAGCATCTGTACCCCACCCAGATTGAGGCCTTTGCAATGCTGCTGAAGGAGGCCCAGGCGCTGATTCGCAGTAAGGACCCCGAGGGCGCGCTGCTGATCAACTCGGCCAGCCCTGTGACCTTGCCCAAGCCGTACTGGCCGTGGATAGATTGTGAGATGTCAGAAAGCTACATCTGCACCTGGGCGAGCACTGAACGCTGGGGCGACTGGGACACGGAATGGAATGGGATAGACCGGAAGCTGGCCAAGTGGATGCGGGCCGGCAAGCAGATATGCTGTCTGAGCTACGTCGGGCATACGGAGAACACGCTGAAGGATGACGCCTACTTCTGTTATGCCTCAGCCAGGCTAATGAACCTGATATGGCAGGCCGGCAATCCCGAGGTTTATGATAATCCAGAATGTAGCATCCTCTACCAGATAGAAACTGGCCAGCCGCAGACACGTGAGCGAGTGACAGATGATGGGGTGCACTATCGTATCTTCGCCAATGGGATGGTTGCGGTCAATCCCACCAGCAAGAGCGCCACGCTGGAGGTTGCCTATGCCTGGCCGACCTCGGTGTTGCATGATCTGTACCGGGACGCAGAGGTGAAGATGAAGTGGGGTAAGGGGAAGAAAGGGGCAGCGAAACTGCGCATCCCCAAGCAGTCCGGGCGAGTGTACCTGTTTGAGCCGGGGCCTGGCGGAAGCAGCCTTGAAAAAACCAAGTACGAGTTGACCATTGAGACAAGGCCAGCCCTGGGCAAGACGCGCTTTATGGTAGACGACATCCCGCTGTGGACATATTCGGGCCGTTGGACGACGGAATACGTTATGGGAGACAACTACGGAACGTGCTACATCAACTTCGATGAGCCTGGCGTCCACCGCATCGAGGCTTTGGACACAGAGAAGAAAGCCCTGCTGGTGGCTGGCAGCTATGTTGATGCCTACAGGGTGGACCAGAAGATGGAGGAGGACGCAGCGGAACTGGAGCCCAGCGAATCGCTACGGCTGGGCGCGCTGATGGACCCCTCCAACCCAACCAAGTTCCTGGAAGGGGAAGGGTACAAGTTCGCAGGCTGGGAAGGTGCAGTCAAGAGCAAGGAGCCGGTTGTAAGGATAAGGATAGGCAAGCCCACCACGCTGGTGGCCAGATACAAGAAGCTATAGGTTGCTTTTGCCGAAGAAGACTGAACCGAAATGGGTATGCTAATAGCTGTGTTGAAGAGCAGGGTCATCCGGTGGGGCCCTGTTGTAGCCTGACTGAAAGACGCATCAACACTACGCACAGGCTACAAGTTGCTGCTACCGCTTGTCAAAGACAGCGTGCTATGCTATACTGCGCAGCGAGTGGTAGTAGCAAAGTCGTGGGTTCATCAGCCGGTACGACGGGTGTTATGTAACTGGCCTGTCTGCAGACGTGTTTGTATTCGGGCACAGCCGGCGCTCAGAGCGTAGTGTGCTGCCCTGACAAGTGGTGGCAGTAGATAGTAGCGCAAAGCGAAGGTCGGTGTAAGGGCCGGGGAGTCGGTGGCACTGCAGGACTGACAATGAGGGCCGCGAGATTTGCAGGGTTGCCTGCAGTGGCGTGCGGCTGAGAGTGGCAGTTCAAGTTGTAGGATAGCCAAGGGAGTGATAGCATTGCGTCAAGGCCGCCTTCTGCGCACAGTGGCGTTGACAGCTCTCGGTATCATCGCACTAATCACACTTCTCTGTAGCGCGGCTGTCAACGCTCCCGGAGTTGTTTGAGGTGGGCCCTGCCCAGGGCTCGGGGCCGATACCTGATGATGACCTGACTGAGAACGCCACAAGTACCGAGGAGCGTTCGCCCAACGCAACTCCGGTCGGGACTCTCAACCGCGTCTGTTTCGTGACCCAGGGAGTTGACCTTGACGAAGACGGGCTAATAGACCCCGAGTTGCCGCCCTTCCCCTTTGTGCCTAATTGGAACATCTGGATAATGCGGCCAGATGGCTCCGAGCAGGTGCAGATAACCACCGGCGACGACGATGAGGTGGACCCGGTTTACAACCCGGGTGGCAACATAATCGCCTATGCTTCCAACGAGACCGGCACCTGGCAGATATACACCATAGAGTATGGGTCCGGGATCATACGACAGATCACCCGGGGGGCGGGAAACAAGCGTCACCCCACGTGGTCGCCCGACAGCCTCTGGATAGCATTTCAGTCGGACGTTGACGGCGACTGGAATATATATAGGATTAGCTCAGACGGAGCCGGCAGCCCCATCCGCATAACCACCAACCCCGGAGATGACACTGACCCAGCGTGGGCACCGCAGGGCCACGTGATTGCATACACCGCCCAAGCTGGCGCGGTGACGCGCATCCGGACCATCCTTCCGGATGGCTCCGGCGACGAGACAATCTCCAATGGTGGTGGCGACCCTCTGGCCAACGACAAAGAGCCGTGCTGGCAGCACGACGGCACCACCATCGCCTTCTCATCTGATCGCCTCCAGGGGCCGGGCGATACGCTCCGCGACTACAATATCTGGAGAATGGCAGGGTTGGGTGAGGTCATCGGTGGCGATGCCATCCTGCGTACGAATGAGGACATCACCGACCAGTACGATGACGAGAACCCGGTATTTCTGCTCCCGCAGTCAAGCCAGCCGCTGAGGTTATTCTACGAGTCGAACCGGCCGGATGCCGTGAGCGCTGAGGTGGACATCTGGGACCACCAAATTGTTGACATCTGGCCGCCGGAGCTGGAGGATATCCCCAGCGTGGACAACCGGCTGCCCAACCCTGGCGATGACATCGTCATCAGCGTGCCAGTTTTTGACAAAGACAGCGGCATAGCCTCAGTGAGGGCCTACTTCAAGAATCCAGATTGGAAGACGTACATTGAATACACCTCGTCATTTGAGCCCGACGAAAACTACTGGGGCGATCGTTCTCTGGAGTGGGACTATCGCGGGCAGCCAAGCTGGTGGGCAGACCTGGAAGACCTTGATGGCGATGGCGTGTTCACCGGCGTGTGGACTACGCCATTGACGCCACGCGATTACGTGATTGACATCGTGGTCACGGACAATCAGGCCAATAGCCTGCGCTACGACGATGTGTATGGCTTCAGCACCCAGGTCTTCACGCCCACTCACAACATTCTGTTCGTGAACGACTACTGTGAGGGGCAAGAGTTCATATCCCTGCTGGGCAACAACAATGATTATCCCACGGCGTTTCCGGTGGAAAGCTACTACACGTACAATCCGGGCGAGCTGCCCGCTGTGGCTGGGACCATTGACTACAACAGCATTGAAGGTCCCTTCCCGCACGATACTTATGATGTGTGGCGGATTATCTGTCGGGGGCGAATACCAGCCCAGATATACGAACAATACCTGCCGACCATCGAGTACCAGCTTGATCCAGTTGAGGCGCTGACTGATCCTGAGACCGCGACACCGACGCGGATTGTGCCGGTCGCCCAGCGCGCAATCATCTGGGGTGCGCCGCATACCGGGGACGTGTGGACAGGCCAGATGTCGGGCTCGGTGATTGACGCAGCTACGCAAGCCGACCTCTCACTGTTCCTGGACCGCGGCGGGCGGCTGATGATCTCCGGCGGAGACATCGCCTGGGCCCTGACGTTTGACGGCCTGTACCCCAACATGTTCCTGAGCAACTACCTCAAGGCTGGCTTTGTCTCGGACCTCTACTACTGGAGCGGCTTCAGCGTCGGTGGCCAGGCAGGCGACCCCATCGCTGACCCACCGGGCTTTAGCTGGTGGACCGGCTACAATAATGGCGATGATCCAATAGACGTCAATACACCCTCTTACTACAGTACCAGCTACCCGTGGACCTACACCGATGCAGCGGATTGGTCCCTAATCCCCGACCGAATACAGGTTATTGGTGGCGGCATCAAGGTTTACGGCTACGGGGACTACGACGGTGCAGATGCGGCGGTTCGCTACCTGAACCCTGAGACCGGCTCGCGGATGCTGTACCTGGCGTTCGGCTTCGAGCAGATACACCGAGGCTACTATCCGGGTTCTGGCACACCAGAACACTGCAAGAACCACCGCAGTCACCTTATCAATAACACGATGATCTGGATGCGGACCGCCACCTTCCAGGGGCGTGCGCTATCCCTGGAGGGCGGGACCCCGATAGTTGATCCCAACCCGATTATACGCTGCATACAGGGCGGGCAGGTGGTCTACGCCGTGCGCTGCCACCCTGATGGCACGTATGTGATCAATGGTCTGCCGGCGGGCACCTATACCCTGGAGGCATTCCGGCCCGGGTATGACATAGACAAGTACGAGGGGGCCAGCACCCACGTCCGCATCTCTCCCATCACGCAGGACTTCGCCCTCAAGCAGCTTGAGCCGGGGGCAGTCAGTGGCATAGTCACCTCCGAGGCCAGCGGCGAGTTCCTGGCTAATGTGACGGTGACTGCTTATGAGACGCCGGAGGAGCCGGAACCGGAGAGTGCCGGCCTGGGGCTGCTGATGGTCGAACCACAGGACGACGGCGACATCGGCCCGCCTGTCATCAGTACGCTAACAGCCGCCGACGGCAGCTACACACTTCCGAGCCTGCCTGCTGCTGACTACATCGTCATCGCGGACGGGTCGGCTGTCAACCATGGCACTGTGCGGGCCGATGATGTCACGGTTCTGCCCGGTGGAACCGCGAGGGTGGACTTCGCGCTGCCGGCTGCGGATGGAACGCTAAAAGTGACAGTGACGGATGCGACCACCACCGACCCCATTGCTAACGCGCTGGTGGAGATAGAGCAGGATGGGGTCAAGATAGCCGATGGCCGGACTGATGCGCTCGGCGAGGTGGAGATAGACCTCCAACCTGGGACTTATGATGTCATCGCAGAGGCCTCCGGCTATGAGCGCAGTGATCCCCAGGGCGCGTACATTGAGTCCCTAGCAACTACCGACCGCGCATTTGCGCTGACGGCGCTGCCGCCGGGCTCGCTGTCGGGCAGCATCGTAAGCGTCACTTCAGGGCTGCCCATCGGCGATGTCCTGCTTCGGCTCAAGTCCGGGGAGACCGTCATCGGCACTACGATGAGTTCAGATACTTTCACTGACCCCGGCGATGGCACCAATCCGTACAACTATATTTTCACAGACGTGCCGACCGGTACGGTCACCGTGGAGCCGGCGCCGGTTGGCTTCACTCCCAGTCCGCCGACGCGGTCAGCCCGGGTTGAGACAGACACGCGCACGATGGACATTAATTTCACACTATCGGCGCTCAAGACGTTCCCGGTTGGGCTGCAATTGATCTCGATGCCGTGGGACTATGAGTTCGTGGACCCGGCAACACTACTCGGCGTGCCTCCGGCCAGCTTCCTGCTGGCGGCCTACGAGCCGGCCACTCGAACCTACCAGGTCTATCCGATGGCGCCTGCGGACCGCTTCCGCTTGGGCAGGGCCTATTGGATGAAGCTGTACAATCCGGCTGACCTCAACCAGGAAGGCGTGTCGCCGGCCGACCCAACTTTCATACCCTTGGAAGAGGGATGGAATCTGATTGGCTGTCCGGCTGATGTGCAGCTTGACTTCTACACTGTTGAGGTGGAGGACCGGTTCGGCGTGGTGCGTACGTTGACGCAGGCGATGGCGCTGGGGCAGGTTCAGGGCACCATGTTTGCCTATGTCCTGGGTGGATACCAGACAGTTACCGTCCTCACCCCCTATGTGGGCTACTGGCTGAAAACAGGCGAGCCCGTGACCTTGCACGTGTCCAAGAGTGCCGGGACCCTGGCAGCCGGCCAAGGGGCTGCGCGACCGGCAGTGCCCGTGCCTGACGACGGCTGGCTACTGAATATCACCACCTCAGTGGCGGGGCTGTGCGACACCTCTTCGTACATTGGCGCCGCCGGTGCGGCGACTAATGGCCGCGACAATATGTTGGACCTGGTCAAGCCACCGGCTCCGGATATGGCGCCGTACGTATATGCCGCCGTGGTGCACGAGGACTGGGGCACACAGAACGGGTCGTACGCCGTGGACATCCGCAGCAGCGGAGATGCCAAGCAGACCTGGGACCTGCAGGTAAGCACCAATATGATCGGAGAGCCGGTCACGCTGTGCTGGCCAGATATGTCCAGCCTACCGCGCAATATCAGGCCGGTGCTGCTTGACCTGAGCGCGGACAAGCGCGTTTATATGCGGACGAGCACGAGCTATACCTTCACCGCACAGGATGCAGTCCGGGATCTGAGGATCGTGGTTGACAGGCGCGATGGCGGAGTGTTGGCGGTGACAGGCCTAACCGCCACAAGTAGCGGCAGCACGGCCGGCATAAGCTACACGCTCAGTCAGGCGGCGGCCGTGTCGGTGGAGGTCCGCAATATCAGTGGTGTGCTGGTCCGGCAGTTGATAGCAGGTGAGGCTCAGGAGGCTGGCGTCAGTAGCGTGCTGTGGGACCTGCGCAACGCCAGAGGCACCGTCGTGCCGGCAGGGCGCTACCTGGTGCGGGTGACAGCGCGCACCGAAGACGGTCAGCAAACCAGCGCCATTGGCGCCTTGATGATACAGCGTTAAGAAGATTTGGTTGAAAGACTGGCCCCGGAAGACAGTGGGGACTAATAGAGGCTTGATTGCAAGGCTAACAGGGATGTGTTATACTGCGCGGCGAGTCGTAGCCCCTGGTTAGTAGCCATTGGGAGGGAGAGCAAGAGCTATGCATCGAATGTACTACCGTCTACTGTCCGAAGTTGCAGCGTACTGTCTGGCCGTGTGTCTAGCAGTTCCCTATGCCCTGATATTCACACCGGCGGCGATGGCCCAAGGACGGGTAATTACCTCTGCTGCCGTACTGCCAATCGTTGACGGCACGGGACAGCAGAGCGAGGTGCTCTCGGACAAAGCCACCGACGAGGTAGCTCTCGCCCTGGAAGCCACCCGCCAGTTCCGTGTGGTGCTGCGCGCGGATCTGGAACGCGAGTTGGCTGCGTTACAGCTTGCTCCCCCGCTGTCGGACCTGCAGAAGGCCCGGCTGGGGGCCCGTTTACAGGTTGACAAGATTATCAGCGGCAAGCTCATGTCGTTGAAGCTGAATCGCAAGACCGGCCAAGTGGAGGCACGTCTGGAGCTGCGCTCCTTTGATATAAAGGTGGGAGCCACGCTCAATGGGGCGTTGGCGACGCAAAGAACGCGGCCACTGCCGGGCTGGGAGGGCGACGACACGTTGGTCCTTAATGAAGGCATCCGGGCGGTTGCAGAGACGGCCGTCCGGGAGATGCTGACGGCCCGCACACCGCGTGGCAATGTGGATGTGGTTGATCCCCAGGGTAATGTTAGCCTCAACATCGGGACCAACCACGGGGTCAAGGTAGGCGATCGTCTGATGGTAATGCGGCCCACCTGGGAGCCTGACCTGGAGATGGTCGTTATGTATGAAGTGGGCGAAGTGCGAGTTAAGCAGGTTGAGCCGCGCCTGTCGGAGGCCAACAGGATCAGCGGGGGTTTTCCGCGCGTGGGCGACAAGGTCTATATGCTTTACACGCCACCGGAGGCACTGAAGAAAGAATTCCGCTCACGGAAGATGGAAAGCAGTGCCAGGATGCTCTGTGGCATCTTAGGCGCCTTTGGGATCATCGCAATCGGCACCGGGGGTGACCCTAGCAGCCCCACCGCTCTAACGACCCACATTGCTCAGAGCCATCCCGGCGGCGAGACGTACATAGCGGTTGAGCCGCACATTGGGCACACCAAGCTGCAGGGCACGCAGGCCTGGCTTATCTTCCGTGGGCCGACCGCAGGGTTTATCGCCGAGGCTGACGACAACAACTACCTGGTGGGTGCAGTGCGCGGCAAGCACCTCTCCCTCTACGAAGATCACCCCGAGCGGCAAGTGGGGCTGAGCTTCGCGTTCGCGTGGCAGTTTATTGATGAGACAGGCGAACAAGCCGACGGCGATGTGAGCATAACCTACAATCACCTGGAGCTGGTTGAGGGTGACACCTACTACTACAAGGTCCGGCGTGTCCACGACCCGATTCGTCCGCAGGTCCCAATCGCCGATACCGCCCAAGACGACCTGGTGGACGTTGATTTTACCATTGATCCGGAGGACGCCCTGAGCGAGGCGACACGCAAAGCAGCCGGGCCAGTCACCTACTTCCGGCCGCCCGGGCTACAGGCCCCGAGCAACGGTCTCAAAACGGTCAATCCCAGCAATGTGACGTTCGAGTGGGAGCCGATGGATGGCGCTGACCAGTATCAGGTGCAGGTGTACGACAATTCGCTGCTGCGCAAGCCGGCCGTCTATAAGGGGCCTGTGCAGTCATCAACCGGCGAGGTTTTGATGCGGCACAAACCCAGCGGCTTCACGTTTGGCTCCAACGAGACATACTACTGGGTGGTTGGGGCCAAGCGCGCGGGTGAAGCACAGCCGGTGAGCGGTAGCGAGAAGGGTTGGATTTTCAGCGAAGTATGGAGCTTCAGCACTCCGCCCACGCCTCCGGGCCCGACGGGGAGCGGCAGCTATAGTCCCCCGCCCGGCGGTTGGTGGCAGCAGATACCACGGGGCAAGTAACGCGTGATAGCTGCTGTGGCCGCAACCGGCAGGGCGACAAACAGCGTTTATGAGACAACTATCTTTATGGCTGGTGGCAGGGGTGGCGTGGGGGTCGGTTTGTGGACTGGTGGCAGGGCCGTCGCAAGCCGAACAACAGCGTCTGTGGACCTTGATGGCATACCTGGGTGGGGATGGGAGCCTGCGGGAAGCTGCAGCGGGCTACCTGGCACAGCTTGAGCAAGCTGGCAGCAGCCAGCAGGTGGGAGTGGTAGCGCAGCTTGACGGCCTGGGGCAGCCAGGCCACAGCTACGCAGCCAGGTATATTATCGGAGCGGCGCAGACCGGTGCAGGCCAGGAGATTGGGCCGGTAAACACCGGCAGCGCCGAGGCGCTTGCGGACTTTGTCAAGTGGGCTGTGAATGTGGCACCGGCTCGGCGATATGCTCTGTTGATTATGGGGCATGGCATGCCGGTTGCAGCTCTCGATGCGCCGTTCCGGGGCGGCTTGACCTCGTCGGGGCTGGCTCTGGACGCCGGGGCGGACGGAGATGCCCTGACAGCGCGGGAGCTTGCCGCAGGCCTGACCCACGGACTAAGCGCGGTTGGGACTGAGCAGCTCGATGTCATCTTCCTGGACTGTTGCTACGGTGGCAGTGTGGAGGTGGCTTATGAGCTGGCGGAGGTGTGCCGAACATTGGTGGCCAGCCCGGGTGAGCTGTACAGTCCTGGCCTACCGTGGCGCAAGATAGTCAAGAGGCTTAAAGCAGCGCCAACAATGAGCGGGAGGCGGTTGGCCAGGCGAGCGATACACTGTGCGGTAGAGGTGTGGAGCGCCGAGCCGGGGCTGGACCGGACGCTGCTGGCAGTGGATCTGCGGAGGGTTGAGGCTGTTGCTGAATGGCTGCGCCATCTGAGTGAGGCGCTGGGGGAGGACATTGCGGTCACGGCGCCGGCCATCACGTTGGCTCGTAGCCAGGCCCGGACCTGGGGACCAGGCGGGGAGCTAGCCGACCTGGGAGCGTTCAGCGAGGCGCTCCAGCAGGCCAGCGACAACCAGGATATCGTCACTTTGGCCCAGGCGACGCAAAGCAGCGTCGAAGACCTGATACTGGATCTCTATCAACAGGGGCAGGGCGAAGCCGAGCAGTTGGCTGGCAGCGGGATGGCGGTATTGTTCCCGCCCAGTCTTAGTGAACTACCTACGGATTATGCTGACAATTGCAGCATGGCAAACAGTGTGGGGTGGCAGGACTTTTTAGATACGTACCTTACGCATCTACGAAGCCTGCTCAGCCGCGAGCCAGATGCAAGGGCGGCGGGAGGCGAACAGTAAGTGACAGTGCCTCAGTTGGCTGAGAGTGACAGCGATTGTGACCAATCCATACAGCCACCTGCGAGCAACGCAGGTCGGAGGGGGATTGAAAAGTGAGCCATAGTGGCCGAGCGACCGTCGCACGCATTATAGCCCCCTGCGTGCTCACAGCCCTCTTACTCATATCGGCTGGCGCAGCAACCGCCTACGACCCCCTGGATGACCTAGCCGGGCCGCTGAAGGCCCTGGCCACCGGTGGATTCCAGGCTGAGCGGGCGCTAGGCCTAGGCCCGGCCGCCGTACCTATGGGTGGCGCGGGAACTGTGCAAACGGTAGTCTATTTCCGCACGCCCGGGGATGCCATCGCCACTGACCTGACCAGATACGGTGGCGTGGTGCAGATACGGCGAGGTGAACGGGTGCAGGCGCTGTTACCGGTTGACCGCCTCCTGGAGATAGCCGCTCTGCCGCAGGTCGCCCAGATCGCGCCTCCGACTCTCATGGTGCCCTGTCAGGGGTATGGCAGCGTGTGGAGCGAGGGTGTGCAGCTTACCAATGCATTAGCTTTACATGTAGTCGGTATCACAGGCGAGGGCTGCAAAGTCGCTGTAGTAGACATCGGCTTTACCGATTACGACAGCCACGAGGTGCCAGTCCCCGCCGGCACACCCAGTCGCACGCCATCATTCCGCACCGATGCTTCGATCAGCGCCAGCCCCCATGGCACCGCGGTAGCCGAGGTATTTGCCGATATGGCGCCAGACGTGGAGATGTATCTGGTCTCGGTGGATACGGCCCTCAGCGCTGAAGAGGCGATTGACTGGGTCATTTCTGAGGACTTTGATGTGGCGGTTATGTCTCTGGCAGTGCTGGAGGGGCCCTTCAATGGCACTCATCCCCTTTCTCAGGCTGTGAACCTGGCGCGGCAGATGGGGGTGTTCTGGGTCAATGCGGCGGGCAACTTCGCCGAGCGGCACTGGATGGGGGAGTTTGAGGATAGCGACCATGATGCATTCCACGAGTGGAGCGCTGGCGATGAGGATATGAGCCTACTACTCCCCAGTGGCCGCTTTGACGCCTACTTGAGTTGGTTTGAGACCGCCGGTGCATACACCAGCCAGGACTATGACCTAGTGCTTTACGACACGATGGATAACCAGGTCGCCCGCTCAGCCTATACGCAGAACGGTGATGACCCACCACGGGAATACCTGGTCGCCTACACTCCCGGCGGCGTGTACAATCTGCGTATCGAGGCCATGAACATAGACGATGAGCAGGTTGACAGCTTTCAGCTTTTCCTGCCCTCGATAGACATTACCACCACCCTGCAGGTGCCGGAGACAAGCATTGCGATTCCTGCCGACGCGCAGTGGAGCTACACCGTTGGAGCGACGCGCGGCACAATGCTCGACCAAGTTACACCCGGGCAGGTGCCGGGCATCCCTCAGATTGACGAGATACAGCCCTACAGCTCACGGGGGCCGGTGTTGGGCGGTTGGCTGAAGGTTGACCTGACCGCTCCGGATGTCGTCTCCACCAGCTTTGCGACCGGCGATACGGCTGAGGGCGTCAGCCTCAATCCATTTATGGGCACTTCGGCCGCGGCGCCCCACGTCGCCGGCGCCGCGGCACTGCTGTGGAGCGAGGACCGGAATCGCTCGGCTAACGATCTGGCGCAGTCGCTGAATACTATGGCCGTTGACCTGGGCGATCCGGGGCCGGATACCGTGTATGGACACGGGCGGCTGAGTCTGCGGGCGGGCACCGACACTGATAAGCCCGTGATCTTCGTCACATTCCCGCGCAATGGGGATACTATTGGAACCCCGCAGCCGCAGGTCAGGGCTCTGATTACCGATGCCAGCAGCGCAATCGACACGGAAACGTTGCTGTTGACATTGGATGGGATTGAATATGACCTGGATGATGACGAGTTGGACTACGATGTAGAATCGGGGCTGATGCTGTTTGAGACGCCGTATGAGCTGACGCGCACGGCCCACCAGGTATTGATAGATGTCTCGGACATCTCCGGGAATGCGGCTGACCAGGCGGTGAGCAACTTCCGAGTTGCACTGCCGACGGTGGACGCCGGCCTGCATATGTTCTCGCTGCCATACACGGATTTGGCCGATCCGAATCCTGCAGCATTGTTTGGCTTGCCGGTCAGTGACTTCGCACTGGTGCGCTGGGTGCCGACGGATAGCAGTTACTCCAAATATCATTTCTATCCAGACCCACTTGCTAGCTTTGAGCCACCGGACGCCGGCCCCGGTGGGGTCGTGGAAACGCCGCCGGCCGGGCTGGCCTATTTCCTGAGCCTGCCGACACAGGTGACGCTGAATATCACCGGCAGCCCCTTGCCTTCTGAGAGCTACTACCGCATCAATCTGGCATATGGAACGGCGCCGCCGCGCGGCTGGAATATGATCGGCACACCGTTTAGCGATCCCACAGACTGGGGCAGCGTTAGATTCATTACTGACGGGAGTAGCCAGAACCTGTACGATGCGGTGATGGATGGCGTGACCGACGGAATTCTCTTTGAGCTGAAGAGCGCTGGCGGGGCAGCTTACTACGATTTCGCGGCAGATCCGTTTGCGGCTACAATGCAGCCGTACGTCGGCTACTGGCTGCACGTGTGGCGCGACACTACGGTGCAGTTATACGGTGGGGTGTCGGCCTTCCAGGCCGAAGATGAAGCCAAGGCGCAGCCAGCGATCTCGGCCGACAATTGGCAGTTGCGGATGGTTGCCTCGGCCGACAATGCGTTCGATCCTACTAACATTATCGGTGTGGCGCTGAATGCCAGCGATGGCTATGACCCGGGCCAGGATGTGGTGGAGCCGCCGGCGATGGTCAACGGGTTGCAGGTCTACTTCCCGCAGCGAAACTGGGGAGACCGTGCGGGTTACTATGCCCGCGACATTCGTGGCGCAGGGGCGGCTGTCCACACATGGGAGCTGGAGGCTGTGTGTGGCTTGAGCCAGACGCCGGTCACCTTGCGATGGCCGGAGCTGAATGCAATGGTGCCAGGTGGCGTGCGGCTGATGCTTAAAGACCTCGATGCCGGCAAGGAGGTCTATATGCGCACGGCCACGGAGTACACGTTCACGACACCCGAGGGCGGCGGCACCAGGCATCTGCAGATAGTGGCGTCGAGCGCCGGCGGGGAGACGCTTGGGCTAACTGGCGTGACGGCAGCCCAGGCCCCGGCCGGTGGGGTCGTGATTAGCTATCAGTTGACACATCCAGCCGCCGTAAGCATTGAAATACGCAACATCTCTGGGGTACTGATCAAGCGCTTCGCCGAGCGGATGGCGGCGGCGAACACGAGCGAGACGGTCTTGTGGAATGTGACGAGCGACCGTGGTACCAAGGCTCCGGCGGGCCGCTACCTGGCCCGGATAACAGCGCGAGCTGAGAACGGCCAGACGATCCAGGCCATCCGAGCATTCGTGGTGCTGCCGTAGCAAGATCGGTAGACAGCGAGAGGAGTTGAACAGCCAGTGCGTTCAATCACAGCACCTGGCAGGCCATCATCAAGACGTCTTACGATGGCTGCAAGCCTCGCAATTATGATTGCTGTAGGGGCAGGCGCCACTGCCTGGGGGCAGGTGGCCTACACATTAGACGTCACTCAGCCCGGCGGCGTCATCAGGATGCTGGTTGAGTCCCCGGAACTTGTACCCGTGGACGACAACTGGTGGTATCGGCCGGCTGGCCGTGTGCAACTGATAACGGGGCCGAGTATCCCCACAGGCGGCAACCCCACAGTCAGCGGTGACGAGGATCAGACCTTCTGCAGCCGGATTCTTACCATTGACCCGGATAATGACCTGTACGGCTTCACTTCGACGACGGTCTTCTCCATCAACAACAGCAATCCAGATCCTGATGTAGAATGGCAGGGCTACATTGATATCCATGAATTGATGGCCGCCGCGAGTACTGAAGCCTATGTCGGCGACCTAGAAAACTATTGGATAGCGCCGCTAGCGGCCGGCGTGCGCAATGTCGAGGGGATCGCGCGGGTGCCGCTGGACGACAATTATGACGAGGAGACGGAGTTTCTTGAGGTCTTTCACGAGTATACGCTAATCCACGACATGCTGGTGTTGGCCTTGACGGTGTATAACCCCACTGATAAGGAGCAGTACGTGGGCGTGCGGTGCCTGTTTGATGGCACATTTGGTGGGCTGACAGGTCGTGACGGGCAGCCGGTCATCTTGCCGGATGGGCAGATGTTTGACACTGAGAAAGTGTTCCCCGATCCCGAAACAGGTGAGGGTCTGCCCAGGCGTTGGGTGATGTACGACAATCCTACCAATCCCGGCCTGGCCGTCAAGGGGATACTGGACGCCTTTGAGATAACGGACCCTGGCCTGGCTGATAGTTCAGCAGGTGCGCCGGATGCTATTGAGTTTGGCACCTACAACCGCCTGTCGTGGGCCGGTTTTGACTTCGAGCCGGCCAGTGTGGCAGGTTTTGTGGGGGAGGACTGGGCCTATGCGAACAAGTGGGAGGAGCAGCGACTAGCCGCGCGGCACTCGCGCCGCTATGTCTCCTACTTCGGCTTGGGCGTGGCCTCGGCCGACTACGATCCGCCTTTCGCTCTGGCTGGCTACGGCCCTGTGCGACTGGTGCAGCAAGCGGGCGATGACCCCTCCACACCAGCAGAACTAGAGGAATTCTACCTGACCGACCCTGAGGGACGCTCGCCGTTCCCGGTGTCGGCTTATGTGGATAATTTCAGCCCCTCGCCGCTGCTTAATCCGCAGGTCACCATTGACCTGGGCGACAGTGGCCTGGTACTGTGGCCATCCACTCAGACCTACAGCAAGAGCCTGGGGATCGTCAGCCGGAATGAGATGGCCGGCGCTACGTGGACACTCCGCGCCGGGCCGGGAGCAGCCGGTGTTGCGGAGATCAGGTTCACGATGCGGGGTAAAGAAGTCGTCCGCAAGATATATATACCGGCTATACCAGTATTGGATCCGGAGATTGATGTCAATGGGCTGGCGATGGTCTCGATACCGTACGAATTCACCAACACCGACGCTGAGCACGTGTTCCAGAGCCTCGGTAGTCTCCAGCCCGGCGGCAATGCCGCTCTAATCCGATGGGATCCCCCATCGGCGTGCTACCGCTGGTTCCCGGACCCATTTGTCACCAACGTGGTGCCGGGTGAAGGCTATTGGCTGCTGAACCGAACAGGTGCCACCATCAACCTGCCGAATGACGCCACACCGGTGAATACTGACGTGCCTTATGTAGTGAACCTGCGGGCGGGTTGGAACCAGATTGGCGGGCCATTTATTGTGCCTCAACGCTTTGACAGCATTCGCGTGATCGGCCCTTATGCCAATGAGTGGACGATGCAAGAGGCAATTGACCGCTCACTGCTGCTCGGGACGGTTTTCTCATACAATCCCAATAGCGGCGACTACGAGTGGGTAGCTGAGCTGCCCGAGGTGATGATTGATCCATATGTCGGCTACTGGTTGCTGGCCTACGATGACATAAGCTTGAGTTCGGTGGCACCGCTGTTGCTGATGCCGGCGGGGACTGCCAGCCCCAGGGCGAGCACTGAGCCGGTCTCCGAAAACAACTGGCGCGTCGAGTTAGTGACTTCCGTAGCTGCACAGCGGCGCGCGGGACGCTACTTCGGCGTCTCGCCAACGGCGCAGGATGGGACTGACAAGGGTGACATCCCCTGCCCGCCGGCGGCTATGAGCGGCGGTGTGAATCTGCAGGCAGCCTTTGTCCGGGATACTGCCAGCCCCTACGTCCAGGACCTGCACGCCCCGGGCAGTGCTAAGCCGTGGCGCTTTGCTGTGACCACCGATGCGGCCAACGAGCGCGTCAGCCTAAGCTGGCCGGACCTTTCGGCGATGCCGGCTAATCTCACGGTAGTCCTGGAAGACCTGTCCACAGGGCAGCGCTGCTTTATGCGCACGGTTGGCTCTTATAGCTACAGCAGTGGCGCGGCCGGTGGGACGCGGGAGTTCAGCATCACGGTCAAGCCACGGACTGTGGCCAGCCCCATGGTTACCTCCGCCGAAGTTGCCCAAACCGGCGGCGGCTTTGAAATTGCCTACACCCTCAGCACCCAGGCCGCTGTGGACATCGAAGTCCGCAACATCTCAGGGGTGCTCATAAAGCGAGTGGTCAGCGGTGCCATTAGTGAGGCGGGGACCAATACCGCGTTGTGGAACGGACGCAGTGAAGCGGGAACCAGTATCCCAAGTGGCCGTTACCTGTGTAAGATTACTGCTCGCTGCCCTGACACGGGCCAGGCGAGTAACCTGGTGCGCACATTCGAAGTTATGCGGTAGTGCTCCACCACCTGCTGTATATTGCAGGCTGAGAACATACCCAGTTCCACGCTAGCAAGGGGGCAGAGGCCTAATGACCTCGATTCGAACACACAAATGGACAAGATACATAAGCGCTCTGTTGGTACTCACCTTTGTAGCAGTTCTGTACCCAACTTCGGTCTCGGCTGCGGATGTCGCAGACCCACCGGCGAAGGTGCTGCTATTCCCGGTTAGCGACAACAGTGGCAGTGACGTTCGCGCCCTCGGTCGCATGGCCAGCGGCATCCTACAACTGGCAATAGACGGGGTTGCGGGCCTGGAGTGTACCGACTTCAGCCCCACTTCGGCAATCGTGCGACGGGCCCGCAATGAGGGACGCATTCTGCCGGTACAGGTGGAGGCCGGGACCTCAGACCCAATGCAGGCTGTCAGGATCGGTCACGCGTTACTAATGGACAAAGTCATCATAGCCCAGGTCGAATCTATCCGCACCTCAAACAGCCCCCGCCTGGTCGAGACGGTGTTGTCAGGCTGTATGTACGATGTCCGCGACAACTATGATGTAGAGGCAGATGAGCCTGTGGCGAGCCCCGTGGTGGAACGAGCGTTCGGCGTAGTCGGCGCCAGTCGCACGCGAGCCAACTACAAGGGTTCTGAACGCTTGCTGGTACGTGAGGCGCTTCAGGACGGGGCCTATAAGGTCTCACAGATCCTCTCGGGCAAGAGTGTGGCGGAGATAGACGCCGCCCGGGCCAAGCCCGAAAGGAAGAAGAGCGCGTGGCGTGGGCTTGGCTGGTTGCTGGGCGTGGGCTTGCTGGTTGCCTTGGTCGCCGGCACCGGTGGTGACGGTGGGGGACCTTCGCCGGCCGCTGCGCCTCCCATCCCCGATCGGGTCGAGGTGGAGGCGAACGCGATCCGGCTATACTGGACGCCGCCGAGTGGCACTTCGCTGACGCTACTGCGCTACCACATCGAGCGTTCCAGAAACAGTCAGCCGTGGCAGCGGATTGACGGTGGCGCGGCTGATGCCGGTCGCACCTCGTGGCCGGACTTCGATGTAGAGACAAGTAATACGTATCAATATCGCATTCGCGCCCTGTACACGAACTCGGCCTATAGTGAATGGCGAGTGTTCACAGCAGTAGTGTTCAATCCAACCTAGAGCTGTCCATGAGTGCGGCTGGCAGCACGCGATACAGGCCCCTTCGGGGGCCTGCGTTTTTGTTGGCATAAAGGAATGACGGACTGCCATGGAGAAATGTGCCAGCACGATTGAGAGTAATGGATAACGGCAACATGTTTAGGGTAATCAAGGCATCCGGCGCAAGCCGTGTAGCTGGGGTGGGAGTAGTCGCTTGCCTTCTGTTGGCAACGATTGTGTCTGCATTGTGGGCACAGACTTCACGGTTTGGGCGTTGGCGGGTGGATATCACGGCGACGCCCAAGCGGGTACACGCTGACGGCAAGATGGCTGCGACTATCAGGGTTGAAATCCGCGACTCACAGGGCCTGCATGCGCCCGATGGCACCACTGTGATCTGCCACACCGATCTGGGTCGGCTAAGCCTGGGTGAGACCGACAAACGCGCCACTCTTAACGTAGAAACCCGTGGCGGCTTTGCCATTGTCTACGTCAGCAGCGACCAGCCAGGCACGGCGCAGTTGCGTGTGCAGGTCGGCGATAGCTACAACCATGCTTATGTGGCCTTTTTGCCCGAAGGCGAACCTCTGGGCCGGGCGACCCGCGTCATTGAGGTGCGCGGGGGCTGGGTCGGTTACAGCGTGGACCTCAACACGATTGAGGCCCGTGACTGTGCGACAGCCAAGTATGGCGCGTTGCGCGTTGAGGCCGAGGACATCCTTCAGATCAATATAGATACAATGGTGCTGAAAGGGTGGCCTGCGGTATTCTCTCGTGGTGACCAGCAGCTTGAAGGCGAGTTTGCCTACTATGAGATTTATGGCAACAAAGCCGCGATGCAACGTATCACCGATGAGGGCATTGAGGTCGCTAGCTTTGACACGCTGGGCTTGACGCCGCGCGACGAGGAATGGCAGCTGCCCGACGACGCCTTGAGGCTGGATAACCGCGAAACCCAGACCTGGCTGGTGTGCAAGAGCGCTTCCATCTTCGTGGGCGAGAAGATTGTGCTGCGGCACGGGGTTATGTACGTGCAGGGACAGAAAGTGCTAAGCTTCCCCCCTTACTGGATCATCGGCTTGCCCGGCTATTCTGGCTCGACCAGCACGCAGACATTGGCCCTAAGTTCCGGTGGTGGCGTGGCAGTGGACTTTCCGTGGTACTACCGGGTCACCAATTCTGCGACGGGGGCCATCAAGCTCCAGAGGGGCGCTGAGGCGGGGTCGGTGATTGCCCGGGAGGGTTGGACGCTGGCGCTGGAGGAGGAATATGGACAGGGCGATGTTGAGGGGCGGATTACGGTAGCGGGACTGCCCCGCAGCGACTGGGGCGTGGAGTGGGAGGACCGGCGCCGGCTATTCGGTGGTGCCCTGGCCGATTTCAGCATCGGGTGGCCCGATCACCACAGTCTGTTTGTGGATGCCAATATCTTTGACCAGTGGCCGAGCGGCCGGGTTAATCTGCGTGGCTATTACCAGGCTCCCGAGGATATTGATGCCTCCTACGGCCTCGATGCTGACTGGTTGAGCAACCCGAAGCCATTCCTGGGAGGGCGCAATGCCTCCTACCGCCTGGGTACCTCCGTAGCGGCGCGACGCGGGCCGGCCTACAATGGCACCGTGATTGAGAACGAGTTGTACGCGGCCTTGGACCTGCGACCGTGGCGGATAGGCTCGAAGACCGACTTGCGCCCCTCGTTCAGCGATGTCTATGCGTGGGACACTGCTGACTTCAGCGCCAATAGCGCCAACGGCAGACTGCGCCTGAAACACGAATTCAGCAACAGCCTGTGGAGCAGCTTGCAATACAGCGCTGAGTACGTCTCCGGTGACGCCTACCACACCGGCTGGCGACAGGTGCTGGACCTGGACCTAGGTGCTTATCACGGTGCGAAGTGGGACGCGCATCTGAGCGCCCAGCACGACCTGACTGCTAGCGATACCTATGCCTCCTTGTACACCGACTACTACCTCGACTCACGCTGGCGCCTCGGCCTGTGGGCAGCCTATTATGACTTCGATGGCACCTCCTATGATGATGTTGAATTGGAGCTGGGACGCCGGGTTTTCAACCGCGAAATCGGTCTGTGCTATTCGTTTGAGACTGGCCGCCTGGCCCTGGAGCTAGCTGGGCTCGTGGGGCCGGGCTACTGAGCGGACCGAGGCCGAGGGCTGACAGTCGCGCAACTGCCTCTGCTCATTCAACCATCACTATGTCTATTGAGGCCAAGCTGAAAACCGTTCCGGACCTGCCCGGGGCATATCTTATTAAGGACGCCGAAGGCGCAGTTATATATGTGGGCAAGGCACGCTCACTGCGCAAGCGTCTGGGCCAGCACTTCCGCGAGGCTGCCGCGCCAGGCCGCTGGGCGCACGTGATGACCCAGCACGCCGCTGACCTTGAGTTCATTGTCACCAACACCGAACTGGAGAGCTTGATCCTCGAAGCTACCCTCATCAAGGAACATCAGCCCAGGTACAACATCCGGATGGCGGATGACAAGAGCTATCCGTATCTGAAACTCACCGAGGAGATGTATCCACGGCTGATGCTGCTGCGCGATCTGCCTAAAGGCGCTAGGCCTGGCGCGCTGGGAGGTAGGCAAGTCAGACGGGGGCTGCATGACCCCAAGCGGCACGAGGTGCACAAGCTGGAGGGGGCGGTATTTGGCCCGTATGCTGATGTGCGCTCGATGCGCCGCACGATGAGGCTGGCCAGCCAACTGTTCGGTATCCGGTCGTGCCGCAAGGACCTCCGTGGCGAGCCGGTCGGCAAGCCGTGCCTCAACTATCACATCAAGCGCTGTGTGGGGCCCTGCACCGGGCAGGTGACGGAGGAAGAGTATGCCCAGATAGTCCGGCAGGTGACGATGTTTCTTCAGGGGGATACCAAAGGGGTCGAACGGGAACTGAAGGCGGAGATGGACGAGGCGGCCGAGGCGCTGAACTTTGAGAAGGCTGCCGCGCTGCGGGATAAGCTGAAGGCCCTCCGCCGCTCTACCGAAGAGCAGATAATGGTGGCCAATGAGGCGCTGGACATTGACATCATCGCCTGCGCAGCCGACGAGGATCGGAGTCTGGTGGCGGTTTTGTGTGTGCGGGCGGGACGTTTGGTCAGCCAGGACCAGTTTGTGCTGATGAATACGTCGGGCCGCACCGAAGGCGAGATCATTGAGGGTTTCCTCACCCAGCACTACAGCCACGCGCAGCAGGTCCCTAGACTCGTGCTGGTCTCCCATGACATCGAGAACCGTGATGGATGGCAGGAATTGCTGGGAGAGTTGCGCGGTTCCAAGGTGGAGATACGCCGGCCACAGCGAGGCGACAAGCGCAGGCTAGTGGACCTCGGGCTGCGCAATGCGCAACTGGGACTGATGCGCCTCGCTGAGGCGAGGGGCGAGCGCGCACAGGCAGCAGCGGCGGCCCTTAGCGAGCTTGCCGAGATGCTGGGCCTGCCTGAACCTCCGCAGCGCATCGAATGCTATGACATTTCGATGCTGCAAGGGCAGAAATCCACCGGCTCACAGGTAGTTTTTGCAGATGGTCTGCCGGACAAGCGCAACTACCGGCACTATCGTATGTGGGAGAGCGAGGGTAAGCCGGACGACTATGCGATGATGAAGGAGATGCTCCAGCGGCGCCTGCGGCGGGGCCTGGCGGGTGATGAGAAGTTCCTGCCGCTGCCGGACCTGATGATTATGGATGGCGGGAAGGGGCAGGTATCCGTAGCCGTGACGGCGCTCGCCGAGGCGGGGCTTGAGATACCGGTTGCGGGACTGGCGAAGTCCCAGGAGGAGGTATTTGTGCCGGGCCGCAAGGAACCACTGGATACCGAGCCATATCCGCGTGCTTGGTTCTTGCTGCAGCGCATCCGTGACGAAGCCCACCGCTTTGCCAGCCAGTACCACCGGAGCTTGCGCGACCGCGAGATGAGCAAGTCGGTGCTGGACGACATACCCGGCATTGGGCCACGGCGCAAGCGGGAACTGCTGAAGGCGTTTGGCTCCGTCCAGGAGCTGGCCCGGGCCTCAGTGGCTGAGTTGGTGGCAGTGCCCGGAATGAACCGGACAGTGGCGGAGGAGTTGCTGCGATACCTGGCATCCTACGCCAGCGAATTGGAAGAAGACACATAGGGCGCAATCCAGGTTTGTTGAGGAACCGAATCACTCAGTAGGGCAAGCTCCTCCTTAGGCTAGCTCCCTTCGGCTCTGACTTCGGCTCTTCGACAAACTCAGAGTATCGAAGACAGGGTCGAAACTGCAGCTTGCCCTGAGTATCCACAGGCGAGACGCCTGTGCCACCAGACTTCTAGGGGAGGGCAAGCTTCCAGCTTGCCTGCCAGACACCTCACCACGCACACAGGCTGGAAGCCTGTGCTACCAAGAGGCAGGATAGGCAGCCTGAATCAGCGAACTAAGCGTGTGGGATGGCGATATTCTGAAGTTGCTGACCGGAGGAGGTTATGATGACCGTTCGGAGCCGAGCGCCGACGCGCATTGATTTTGCCGGTGGCACCACTGACCTGGGCGCCTTCCGCGACAAGGAGGGCGGGGCAGTGATGAGTGCTGCCATTGACCGCTTTGCCTACTGCAGCCTCCGCAGTAGCGGTGAGGGGGCCTTCAGGATTATCTCCCAGGACCTTGAGGAGTTCGTGGAGGCCGCTGACATCAAGGAGTTAGAGTTTGATGGCAACCTGGACCTCCTGAAGGCCGCGGTGAAGGCTCTGGCGCTGCCGGGCGGGCTGGAGATTGCGGTGCGCTGTGATGCGCCACCTGGCTCCGGGATTGGCTCTTCGGCCTCGGTTGGCGTGGCTCTGTTGGGGTTGCTCAACTGGCTGCGGTCCCAGCAAGGCGGCACGCGCGACACGTTTATGAGTCGCTTCGAGCTTGCAGAGCTAGCCTGTGAACTGGAGGCGGAATTGGGCATCGTCGGTGGGAAGCAGGACCAGTATGCTGCGGCTCTGGGGGGCTTCAACTATATGGAGTTCTATTCCGGCGGCCGGGTGGCCGTGGAGCCGGTGCACATTTCGCCCACGACGCTATGCGAATTGCAGAAGCATCTGCTGCTGTGCTATTCGGGCCAGTCACGGCTATCTGGCGACACCAACGACCGGATGATTTCCGCCTATGAGCGTGGCGAGCCAGTAGTCTGTGAGGCACTGCGCACAGTCAAGCGCGTAGCGCAGGATATGTACCGAGCGCTGCTGGCCGGTAACCTGCTCTGGTTTGCCGAGCTGATGAACGAGGAGTGGGAGGCGCGTGAAAAGTTGGCACCCGGCGTGGTGACCGACAAGCTGAGGGAACTGCGCGAGGCTGCGATGGCTGAGGGCGCCATCGGGTGTAAGGTGTGTGGGGCCGGTGGTGGGGGGTGTATGGTTATATTGTGTGAATCCGACGCCGAAGCCCAGGTGCGGCGCGCGCTGGAGGCAGCCGGGGGCAGGATCCTGGACTTCGCTTTCGACACGCAAGGTCTGCTGGTATGGGAGACACCCTAGCAGAGACGCCACAGGCGTCATCGGAGAGAGACACTGGTCAGGGCTGGCCCGTGCGCGAGGCCTTGGGTATCGTGCTGGGGCTGGCGATGCTGGTGGTGGTCTTCTATCATGGCGAAGACCTGGTGCCGAATCGCTATTACCAGCACAGGATATTTGGCTGGTTCGGCCTGAACTTCATCTGCCTGTTTATGGTTCCAGCGCTGCTGGTTACGCTGGTGTGGCGTCAGCGGCTGAACGATTATGGCCTGCAGTGGGGCCGGGCCAGAACGTGGGCGTGGTATCTCCTTTTCTATGCTGTAATCGTAGTGCCAGCGATAGTCATTGCCTCACGCGCCGAGGCGTTCCAGAGCTACTACCCGCGCTATGGCTTGGCTCGCGACGAGGTGAGCGCCTGGCTGCTGGCGTTCCTGGGTTGGGGAGTGTACTTCTTTGCCTGGGAGTTCTTCTTTCGAGGCTTCTTATTGCAACTGGTGGCCCGGCGCTACGG
>JALGTI010000224.1 GCA_029821455.1 Candidatus Zipacnadia bacterium
TGCCACTGCAGGACCCCGCCAGTGC
Organism: Candidatus Zipacnadia bacterium; assembly: GCA_029821455.1. GTDB lineage: Bacteria > Armatimonadota > Zipacnadia > Zipacnadales > Zipacnadaceae > JALGVG01. The sequence goes on from JALGTI010000224.1 coordinate 26, forward strand.
ACCTCCCAGTTGGCGGGCCAGGTGGGAAAGCAGCCCCCGGCTTTCGCTGGCTGAGAGTTTTGCCCAGGCGGACGGCGAGCGGATCCTGGCCGAGTTGGCCGCCATCGAGGATGAGGTGGCCGCAAGGAGCTTTTGTTCAGCGATCGCGGCGGAGCGGCCGGCGACCGAGGCCAAGACACTGCTGGGCCCGGAATACGTGGTGACCAGGCGGGCGGAACGGTGTGCCGGGTGGCTGGCAAACGACGATCCCATCCTGCGATTACGTGGCTACAAGGCCCTGGCAGAGGCCACGGGCGAGATGCAGTGGGAGGATCGGGCGTTCGCCACCCTGGCGACGATCATTGGAGAAGCGGTCAGTAGACAGCAGGCGGGAATTGCCCGCGGTAGGACTGACAGCAGGCGGCTAGTCTCTAATCTAGCCTCTGATCTAGTCTCTGATAATAGGGCAGTGCGAGTGGAGGCGGCTGCCCGCATTGACTTTGGCGGAGGGTGGACCGACACGCCGCCGTACAGCGTTGAGCGAGGAGGAACCGTGCTGAACGCGGCGGTTACATTGCACGACAGGTACCCGATCGTGGCGCAGGCCGAGTGGCTGCCAGAGCCCAGGCTGGTACTGGACAGCCGCGACATTGGGGCCACGCTCGAGCCAGCACTCGTAGGGGAAGTGCTGGCTTATGCCAATCCCGCCGATCCCTTTGCCTTGCTCAAGGCGGCCTTGGTCCTACAGGGTGTTGTCCCACCCGACGAGGATCCCGGCAAGCCGTTGGCGGAGGTTCTGCCAGATCGGGGCGGGCTACGATTGAGCACTCAGACGAGCATCCCCCGTGGATCCGGCCTGGGAACGTCGTCCATCATGGCCGGAGCGGTGCTGACTGCGCTGGCCCGGTTGCTGGGTGTCGAGCGTACACAAGCCCAGTTGTTTGACCAGGTGTTGTACCTGGAACAGATGCTGACCACCGGCGGTGGCTGGCAGGATCAGGTGGGCGGGCTGGTGGGTGGCATCAAGCTGGTCACGACGGAGCCAGGGCTGCCGCAGCAGATTCAGGTAGAGCCGGTGCGGCTGTCCTCGCACACCCAGGCCGAGTTGGCCGAGAGGCTGCTCCTGGTGTACACTGGCCAGCAGCGGCTGGCCAAGAACCTGCTGCGGGCGGTGATGGGGCGCTGGATGGCCCGCGACCCGGAGATGGTGTGGATCCAGAAGGAGATCGCCCGGCTGGCCGTGGCGATGCGAGAAACGTTGCAGGCCGGGCATCTGGATGACTTTGGCACGTTGCTGAGCGAACATTGGATGCTGAACAAGCGCATGGACCCTGGCTGCACCAACCCATTCATTGACGACGTGTTCGAGATGATGGGCCAGTACATCAATGGGGGCAAGCTGGCCGGGGCCGGTGGAGGTGGCTTTGCGATTGTCGTGGCGCGGGATAGGGATGCGGTTGGAGACCTGTCTGCCGCGTTGCGGAAGGCATATTCAGGCACTTTGGTGGCAATCTGGCCGTGTGCTGTTCCAAGAGAAGGCCTGGTTTCGAGTCGTCCTTGACCACGTGCCAGGAGCGTGATAGAATCAAGTGCTTACAAATCTCGGTCTGTCGGGCAGGCTGACAAGTTGGACTGACACGACAGAATGGAGATAAACGATGCCGACAGCTCTGGAACTGACCGGTGAGGGTTGGAAGAGTTACCTGGAGGCAGCTCGACGCCGACCAGCTCCATCCAGGCTGGCGTCAGCCGAGCAACGTACACGCGAACGGTTATTGGACCGCGTTCGTGAGGCAGCCGTTGTGCTAAAGACACGCTTTGGCGCCCGGCGGGCGATTCTTTTTGGTTCGCTGGCCCACGCGGTGTTGGAATACCTGCTTCGTCCGGTCACGACGGAAGTCGAGTTGCAGCCAGCGTGACGTGGCGAAGGATATCTGAGGCGGAAGGAAATCCCTGGAGGGTTGAGGGAGGAGAGAGATAACTGTGCGGAGAGAGTTGAACCTGGAGGCCCTGGATGAGTGGTATACTATCCATTTTGAGGAACTGGTAGGCAAACACGCCGGGAAAGCCATCGCTGTAGTGGATGGAGAGATTGTCGCCGTGGCCGATACAGAGCGGGAAGCAGATTGCCTGGCGCGAGAGAAACATCCAGATGCTGTTCCGTTTGTATTGGCTATACCGACCGAAGAAGAACTGGTATGCCTGTTGTGACGTATCGCTACAAGCGGCTGAAGAGCTTGCGTGTCCCGATTGTCACCCTGGCTATCTGGTACGGGGAAGGGTGGCATCCAGTTGAAGCCTACGTAGATAGTGGGGCAACTTACAGGGTACAGGAGGATAGGAAACGATGAACACCACGGTGAGTGCTGTGATGGAGCCTCTGATTAGGAGAAAAGTCTTTGCCACGGAGGAAGAGGCTGTTCGATCGCTGCTGCGGCAGTATATCCTGCAACAAATAGATGCTCTCCAACGGGAGTTGGCTTGCTTTGAGCGCAAGCATGGGATGCGATTCGAGCAGTTTGCCAAGTATCTGCACGAGCGATCTATCCTGCTGGAGAAGGGCGAACTCTCCTCTGAACAACGCCTGGCTCTGAGCCGGGCCATTATGCAGGAGGAAGACGACTGGCTGGATTGGAAGGTCACCCAAGAGATGTTGGAGGGATGGCTGGGATTCCGCCAGGAGGTGATCGGGTGACCTCGCTGGCCTCCCTGCTAGGTGCATTGATAACTATCCTGCAAGCACATCCGATGTGCAATAGAGTAAGAGTGGTAGAGACCAATCGTGGTCTCATTCACCATCGGTGAGGAGAAGGTGTGGCCAGATAGAGGGTACATTCGCATACGTATGACATTAAGCAACGGGGATTTTCTACAAGTGGCGGAGTATTTCGTGATCCAGGACGGCGAGTGCGTGACACACCGTTATCGCTATCAGTGGATGGATGGACAACGTCGAGAACTGCGTGAGCGCTGGGACAACGTCGAACATTACCCTGACCTGCCGAACTTTCCCCATCACGTGCACGTGGGCGGGGAGAAGAACGTCGAGCCTGGCGAAAGGCTCAGTGTCCTTTCTCTGCTTCTCTCCGCCTGCACCGCCCCCCACCCACCCAACCAACCAACCCGCCGACCTGCCACTTGCAAACTTGCAGACTTGCCAACTTGCACCGGGCCACTTATAATTAGACCCGCACCTACGCTCTGGCCCTTTGGCAGGCTCAGGGTGAACTCGGGACAGGCGCTCACGATAAAGCCTCAAACGGTTGGTCGGGGTGTGTGCTGCGCTGGAGGACCCTTCGACAGGGCCCTTCGGCGAGGCTCAAGACAGGCTCAGGGCAGGGGCCGGGGTGGAAGATGAGAGTTGCCAGGAGGCAGTGAGGTAGGTGAGCAGGCAGTAGCCGGAGGATTGCAGGAGACGCAAAGTGGGAGTACAGCAGGAAGAGCCAGAAAGAAATATGTGCAAGCATCGTTTAGGAGGCGAGTCATGAGCCGAGCGATATGGCCCATGCCGGTCAGCGTGGAGCAAATTGCTGTGGTCGTGCGACAGATGAGCCCAGATGAGCAGCGACGGTTGGTAGAATTAGCACCAGAATTGAGAAAGGTGCTTGCCCCGGTGCGAACGCAGTCCCAGGCTCAGGAATCAGCCCGGGTGCTGCGGGAGGAGATGCTGGAAGAACTGGGCGGTGAGTTGCTGCGGGCAGACGAAGCATTCCTGGGAGGGTTGACTCTGGAGGGGTATTGGGGGCTGCCCGATGGGGAGCGGGCTCGCTTGTGGACAAGGTGGGCCGAGGAAGATTGGGATACCATTGAGGAAGTTGATGTCTCGCTCAATACAGTGCCTGCTGGATAAGGTCGTTGCCCGGCGGAGCCTGGAAGGATTGCTCAAATTGGTCGAAGGCCGTGACCTGACGGAAGAAGAATCGTGGGCCATTGATTTGCTCCAGCGGGCCAGGGAGCAGGATATCCAACTGTTTGTGACGGGTGGGACAGTCAACATCTTGAGGCAGCTAGAGGCCCTGCCGCGCTACTCACCCATGGTTGCCGCTTTCCTGGGACGGACAGACAAGGCACAGCCAACACGCTATTTCAAGCGTTGGTCACGTCGCCTGCGGGGGTTTGGTTTCACGCGGGAGGATGCTCACGTCTTGGCACTGGCAAGCTTTGGCACCAGTCGAAGAAGGGATATCCTGGGGATGCATTTTGTGGCGACGTACGATCAACCGTTGATCAATCAGTGGTCACTTCAACGAAATACAATCGGGGAACGGTTGGAAGCGATGCGGCGAGACCTCCAACCACCGTATGATCGAGTGATCTTGCCCCAGGTGCTTTGTCCCAGGGAAGTCACGCCACCAGAAGAAGCACTATGACGGGCATTCTCTCCTGCAAACTTCCAAACTTGCCCACTTGCAAACTTGCAGACTTGCCCACTTGCAGACTTGCAAACTTGCCCACTTGCAGACTTGCAAACTCACAGACTTGTGAACGCCCGACCGCTCAGAGAAAATTCGCACTATGACTAACCTGCTAAACACCACCCTGGGACAATATCAGATCGTCGCCCTGCTTGGCGAAGGGGGAATGGCCACCGTCTACAAGGCCTGGCAGCCCTCCCTGCGGCGCTACGTGGCCCTCAAAGTGTTGGCCCCCCACCTGTCGCACGATGCCGAGTTCGTCCAACGCTTCCACCAGGAGGCGGTGTCGGCGGCCAACCTCAGGCACAACAACATCGTCACCATCCACGACGTGGGCACCGAAAGCGGCTATCACTATATCGCCATGGAGTCCATCGAGGGGGCCTCGCTGCA
>JALGTI010000225.1 GCA_029821455.1 Candidatus Zipacnadia bacterium
AGCATTGGCCAATCTAAGTACGGGGATTGGGATTTCGCGCCGGCAGCGGAGCTCAACACGTGTGACTATGAGCAGCGCTTCATTGACCTGTGGATGAAGGACATTGATGACGGAATCACCGAGGAGCCGCCGGTTATGGTGTTCCTGATGGGGGAGAACCGCTGGGTTAGCTTGCCGGACTGGCCTCCGCCTGAGGCCCAGATCCAGGAGTGGTATCTGCAATCCGGCGGCAATGCCAACAGCGTGGGCGGAGACGGTCGCCTCAGCCTGGAAAGCCCTGGCTCCAGTCCAGCCGACACGTATACCTATGATCCCGACGACCCAGTGCCGACGCTGGGCGGGCCAATCTACTGGGGCTTACCTGCTGTAGGCCCAGTAGACCAGCACCCGATACTGGCGCGCCCTGATGTGCTCTACTATCGCAGCGAGATTCTCACCGAGCCGCTTGCGGTGATGGGTGAGATCAACCTCGACCTGTGGATCACCAGCAACGCCTCGGATACGGATTTCATCGCCAAGCTCTGTGTGGTCGAGCCGGCGGGCCGCATAACCTGTCTGACTATAGGCAGCCTGCGCTGCCGCTACCGGGAAAGCTGGAGCGAACCCAAAGCTCTCACCCCGGGCGAACCGGCCCTGCTGCGCCTGCAGATGGGCAACCTTGCCTATGTGTTCCCACGCGGATCGCGGGTCGCTCTGATCATCACCAGCAGTAGCTTCCCGCGCATCCTGCCGCATCCCAATATAATGGCTCCGACGTGGCAGGAGAAGTCGCCGCAGACTGCGCACCAGGAGGTCCTGCATACGCGGGAGCATCTCTCGCGCCTGCTGTTGCCCGTGGTGCCGGATTGATCCAGCTCAGGAAAGGAAAGCTATGACTGGCGGCGAACTTCCCAGTGGAGGTAAACGAGTTGGCCGAATCTGGTGTTCCATTTGATCTCGGAAGCAACAGGGTCTATTTCGGCGATAACCTGCCTATCTTACAGGAGATGCCGTCAGCGGTCGTACCACTCATTTACGTTGACCCGCCGTTCAATACTGGCAAGGCTCAACAGCGTACGCAAATCAGGACCGTACGCGACGAGGCTGGCGACCGCACCGGTTTCAAGGGGCGGCGCTACCGCACTGAGAAGATTGCAAGTCGCGCCTTCCACGACGACTTCGACGATTACCTTGCCTTCCTGGAACCACGGTTGGTCGAAGCTCATCGCATTCTGACGCCGAACGGCTCGCTATACTTCCACATAGACTATCGGGAGGTTCATTACTGCAAGCTATTGCTCGACGACATCTTCGGCAGGGAGAACTTCCTCAATGACATCATTTGGGCCTACGACTACGGAGGGCGCACGAAAAAGAAGTGGCCGCCGAAGCACGACAATATTCTGTTCTATGCAAAGAACGCTGACGACTACATCTTCAATACGGACGCTGTAGACCGCATACCGTATATGGCGCCAGGCCTGGTGGGGCCGGAGAAGGCAGCAAGAGGCAAATTGCCCACAGATACGTGGTGGCACAGCATTGTGGGCACCAACTCCAAGGAACGAACGGGCTACCCGACACAGAAGCCGGTTGCCTTGCTCAAGCGCATCATCCAGGCCTCCTCGCGGCCCGGCGATATTGTGCTTGACTTCTTCGCAGGGAGTGGCACGATCGGAGAAGCGGCCTGGGCGCTCGGTCGCCACTTCATTCTGATTGACGATAACGAGGAGGCCATGCAGGTTATGGCGAAGCGCTTCACGGAGATGGATGTTCAATTCATTGGCTTCGACCCGAGGCCCTATCGTGCAGTAGTTAGACAAGCCGAACATGTGCGCAGCGGTCCACGCTAGCCAAGTCGGCACTCTCCTGTCGGAAGGTGATATCGCCGCATCCGAGGAATATGGCTGTGCCCCACAATCTAAATCCATTGGAGGGAAGATAATGGCTGAAACACTGGCAATTCTGGGCGGATCTCCCGCCGTCACGCTTGACGCAAGTGAGCAGTACAAGCGACCTGTCGAGGAAGAAAAGGCGGCAGTCTGTGAGCTGATTGACGAGGGCTTCCTTACCGGTTCGGGCAGTGGCCCGCCGCTGCAGTTTGAAGAGGAGTTCAAGGAGTACATCGGCTGTAAGTATGTGCTGACCACCAGCCACGGTCATACTGCACTGGCAAGTTGCTACTTCGCCGCTGGTCTGGGGGCAGGCGATGAGTTTATCCATCCTACGCTTGGGTACATCGGCAGCTACGCCGGGGCGCTTCACATGGGCGCGACGCCGGTATTCTGCGAACTGGACCCCAAGACGCTGCTGGCTGACCCGGCGGACATCGAAAAGCGCGTTACAGCGAAGACGCGCGTGATCAATCCGATTCATATGTGCGGGCGCGTGTGCGATATGGACGCGCTGCTGGATATCTGCCAGCGGCACAATCTCGTCCTGGTAGAGGATGCAGCGCACGCCCACGGCAGCGAGTGGGACGGCGTTAAGATTGGCAACCTCGGTCACATTGCCGGCTTCAGTTGTCAGGGCCTCACCCCGCGCAGCAAGCCGGTCGCCGGCGGCGAGGCCGGAATTGTGGCCACGAACGACCGCGAGCTCTACGAACGTGCGCTCATCTTTTGCCACCTGCACCGCACAGGGGCTGTAGAGGAGCTGACCAATCCCGTATATAAGCAGCTTGAGCCGCAGCTTCTGGGCTGGAAGTGGCGGGCCCATCCACTGGCGCTTGCTATCGCCCGGGTCTCGTTGCACTGTCTGCCTGAGCGGATCGAGAAATACATCGCCAATCGTGAGGAGCTCGCCGAGAAGATAGAGGGGATTCCGGGCCTTGAACTTGCACACAACTACCCCAAGGCCAAAGGTGCGGAGATTTATGGCGGGCTGAGGTTCCTGTATGATCCTGAGGCGCTGGGCGGCCTGACTGCTGAGCAGTTCTGCGAGGCGCTCAACGCCGAGGGCGTGCCGATGGGCCCCAATGGGATATCCCACATCGAGCACCTGCGCTCCCTCTACACCAAGGATTTGCCCGGTATCTGGGGCGAGGGTCATCCGGGCCCGGCCAATGTGCCGCTGCCCAGATACCAGGAGGGCGACTTCCCGGTCTCGGAGGGCCTCAGGGGCCGGGTGCTGCAGATGAGCGGGTGGATTGAGGCAGTACCAGGCGTGATTGACCAGGTCGCTGCAGGAATCCGCAAGGTCGTGGACAACTACAAGGCGCTGCTGTAGGCCTGATCTCTGGACTGCGTTATAGGTGCTGAGCGTAAGCTTGTATTAGTCGAACAGGTAGGCGCTGCCCACGGCAGCGAATGAGGAGGCGCGACTGATGAGACGATTGCAAGCCCTGACAATTGTGGTACTGGCCGCTGGCTTGGTAGCATTGCCGATTATGTCTCATAGCCAGGCGTTACCCAAGAAGCTCATAGAGTACGGCTGGGATGTGCCAAAGCCAAGCTATGTGGCCCAGCACATCCGCGAGATGGAAAAGCGCCCCTTCGACGGGATCATGATGTATATACCCAACGTCCGTGACGTGTTCTGGATGAAGGAGTTGGACGAAGAGGTGCTGGCCGGCGAGATGGAGGCCCTGAAGAATATCGAGTGGCACAAGTTCACCGACAACTTCATCACGATGTTGGCCAGGTCCCAGATGGACTGGTTCAGCGACGCGGACTGGGAGTGGGTGCTGCGTAATGTAGGCCTGTGTGCCAGAGCTGCGCGAGTGGGGCACTGCAAGGGTCTGACCTTTGACGCTGAGCCATATGGGACCAGCCCCTGGAACTACAGCGCCCAGGTCCACGCCGACGCGAAGAGCTTCAGGGAGTACGAACGAATCGTTCGCAAGCGCGGCGCGCAGTTTATGACCCGTATCCAACAGGAACTGCCGCATCCGGTCATCCACACCTTCTACCTGCTGGCTCTCTTCCGCCAGATCGCCGAGCAGCCAAACCCGGCCAAGCGTGAGGAAATGCTGATCCGCCACTCCTACAGCCTCTATCCGGCGTTCATCAACGGTATGCTGGATGCAGCCGGGCCTGACACGATTATCACCGATGGCAATGAGAGCGCCTACTACTACACGAAACCTCAGGATTACTTCGAGAGCTACCATACCATCCACCAGACTTCCCAGAGTCTCATTGTTCGTCGCCTGCGAAGCAAGTATCGGGCGCAGGTGCAGTGTGCCCAGGCGCTGTATGTGGACCACTTATTCGGAATACGCACCAACAAGACTGTGGCCAACTACATGACCGAGCAAGAGCGCGCGCAGTGGTTCGAGCACAACGTCTATTACGCGCTCAAGAGCAGTGACCGTTATGTATGGCTGTACAGCGAGAGGATGAACTGGTGGACCGGAAAAGATATGCCGCCGGGCCTGGAAGAGGCGGTCATCTCTGCCCGCAGCAAGATCAGACATAATGAGGCCCTGCAGACCAATATCCCGGAAATAATCGAGGCTGCGCAGGCGCGAATGCAGGCAGAATTGGAGGCCAGCCTAGTCAAGCGTTCGGCGGAGATAACTCGTCTGGCCGCCGGCGATGAGCCGCCTGTGATTGATGGCTGGCTGGCGGACGACGCATGGCAGACTATCCCATCGCTGGAGCGCTTCCTGAAGATGGCCACTACCCGGCAGGTCACCGCTCAAACCTTCCCCCGAGTCGTCTATGACGACGCCAATCTGTACCTGGGGATAAGCATCCAGGAACCAAACATGGCCGGGCTGAACATCGTAGGCGCTGCCCGGGATGACAATGTCTGGATGGGGGACAGCCTGGACCTTTTCCTGACCGCCGACCCGCAGCGGACTACCTTCTACCACTTCATGGAATGGGGAGTATCAGGTGGCGGCACAGCAGGACCGGGACTACTGGTTCATTGAGTTAGCCATCCCCTGGGCTACTCTCAAGATGAAGCCCCCGCAGGCCGGGGATCAGCTCTTTGCCAACATT
>JALGTI010000226.1 GCA_029821455.1 Candidatus Zipacnadia bacterium
TGCGTGTACTTCGTCGCTGTGCTGATGCTGCTGCGGGCGGGGATGGGGCTTATCGGGCTGGCCTGGGCAGGTGCGGTATTGGTCCTGGTGGCGGCGATCATTCGGCGGCTGTGGCTTCATCGGCTCCTGCCGCGTTGGCGATGGCGACCACATCAAGCCGCCATTGCACCCCTCAAAGCGCTGGTTCACTTTGGATGGAAGATCCAGGTGTTGCGACTGGCGGTAGTGGTGGCAACTCACACCGGTAAGCTGGTGGTGGCGAAAATCTGCGGAGCCAGCCTCGCCGGTCTGTACGCCATCGGCCAACAGGCGGCGACTGCTATTTTTGCCCTGGTCTACCCGGTCTCGGCGGGCGTTCTCCCGGCTGCCTCGCACCTGGACGCTTTGGAAGACAGAAAAAGATTGGCTGAACTATACAACCGCGCTGCCCGCTACGTGATGCTGACAGGTGCCCCGCTGGTGGCAGTGATGGTAACGCTGACCCCGCAGGTGATTGTAGCTTGGATGGGAGCAGATGCACTCAGTGCGGTGACGGTTACGCGATTTCTGATGCCGGGGATCGTGGCTAGCCTGGTCACGATGATGGCGGTCTGCGTAGGTCAGGGCATTGGCAAGCCACAATTCGAGATGTACCGAGCGCTGATCTATGCTCCGTTGGAACTGATGGTCTCCATACCTTTGACCTTGTGGCTGGGCCTGCCGGGCGCGGCGGTTGCGTGGTCGGCCTGCAACGTAGCAACGGCCCTGTTTGCACTGTGGCTGTTTCACCGGTATACCAGTTGGTCGCTGTGGCGCTTTGTTACACGCACGATTGCACCGCCCCTGGTAATTGCCACGATTGCGGGTGGGGTAGCTTACCTGGCGCTGGGAAGCCTGGGACTGATGCAGGTGCCGCCGGATCGCTGGGCGGCCCTGCCGCCATTGGCCATCGGTACAGTCCTGATTGGCCTGGTGTACAGTGTCACGGCGTTACTGTCGGGCATCATCACGGTCGCGGAGATCAAATCAATCGTGGCCCTGCTGCGACGCCAACCTGACACGAGGGATGCTGTAGGCATGCCAGGGCGAACTAGAGTTCATTGAGCTTTGCGCAAAAAGCCGAGAACACACGCACGGGTGGGGCGGGCTTCCAGTCCGCTCCCGGTCCGCGCAGGCAGGATGCCTGCGCTACCCCATCCTGATGATCAGGAGAGTGCAGTGAATATCGCGCTGTTCACACCAGCCTATCCGCCACTCATAGGTGGGGTGGAGCTTGTTGTGGCCAACCTTGCGAAGTTTCTGTCTCGGGCGGGTCACTCAGTCGTGGTGCTCACCAATCCGGCTGATGGTCGTACGCCCGAGAATGTGGTCGTCGAAGGTCTACAAGTACACCGCTTCCGCATGGATTTCGACTTTGACACGCTGCGTGCAGTGCTGGGGTCGCTGAGGATCTTGCCCAGAGCGTTATTCTCCCTCAGGCACATCCTGTCTGAGGCAAGCCCTGATGTGCTCAACCTCCATTACGTATCGCGCGGGCATGCCTTATGCGCGTTGGTAGCAGCCCGGCTCACGGGCATTCCCCTGGTAGCTAGCGTGCACGGAACAGACGTAGCACAGATGCCATACGTTTCACGGACCTGTCGCATCGTCAGCAAACGGGTCCTGCAAAGTGCTGTTAGCGTCACAGCCAATTCGGAGCACCAGGCCCGGCTTGCCAACAAGTTAGTTGAACCACAGCAACTTCAAACGCAGATCATAAGAAATGGAGTTGATCTGGGAGAATTCTCAGACTGCCCGCGCTCGGAGCGTGACGGCCGCTACATCCTGGCCGCAGGACGCTTTGACACCAACAAGGGATTTGACATCCTTATCGAGGCCTTCTCAATAGTCTGCCAGGAGTTACCAGATGCACGTCTAGTCATCGCGGGCAATGGCCCAGAACTTGTGCCATGTCAGAGGCTTGCCTCAGAACTCAATGTGGCCTCCCGCATCGAGTTCACAGGTTGGGCAGACCGAGCCAAGATAATCCAACTGTTCAGGGGTTGCTCATTCTTTGTTTTGCCGTCTCGGAATGAGGCGCTCGGCATGGTGAACCTGGAGGCGATGGCTGCTGCGAAGGCGATTGTTGCCACCGCAGTCGGCGGCGTGCCAGAGGTTGTGGAGGATGGTGTTACTGCTCTCCTGGCGGAACCTGATTCGCCCCAGGCCTTAGCAGAAAGGATGATGCGCCTGTGGCAACATCCGGAGCTATGCCGGCAGCTTGGCCGATCAGGGCGCACAGTGGTCGAGGCCGAGTACTCATGGCACCGAACTATGGCAAGGTTTGAGCGGGTTTACGAGCAGACAATACAAGGCTCCAGGTAGCTACCTATCATAGTGGCGTGTTCAATTCCCAGCAGCATTCTCCAGATCTGCCCGTACAAATACCTATCAAGATCTAGCCATTCCATCATTTACACTACCTAGTTACTACAGATTGCTGCCGGCGTTGCGTGTCCTACCCAAAACTGATGCCCCTGCAGCGTCCGCTGGCCAGTTGCTGTCAGGGAGGGGTAGAAAAATGCCACTCGATCTGGCCCTGGTTATGCCCGTGTATAATGAGGAAGCATGCATTGTTCGCGTTGTCGAGTCCTGGCGTGCTGTTCTGTCTCATCTGGGTATGGATTTTCGGATGATTGTGTTGAACGATGGGTCCTCTGATGGCACACAGGATGCTCTGGCCGCCTTCGCCGGCGACGAGCGTATCGAGGTCATCAACAAAGAGAACAGTGGGCACGGTCCGACTATCCTGATGGGCTACTATCGGGCAGTGGAGCTGGCTGATTGGGTGTTCCAGTGCGACAGCGATGATGAGATGAAGGCGGAACATTTCCCTGACCTATGGGAGAAAAGAGAGACATACGACGCCCTGTTTGGGGTGCGGGAGGGCCGCAGGCAGAATCTGGCCCGCAAGTTCATCAGCGTCTGCTCGCGGCTCACTGTGGGCCTGTTGTTCGGCAAGGGTGTTACCGACGTTAATACTCCGTACCGTCTGATTCGCGCTAACCTCCTCAAGCAAATCCTGGCATATATCCCTTACGACACGTTCGCGCCAAATGTAGTCATCTCCGGGACACTGGCGAAGGCTGGGGTGCGTATCTACGAGCAACCAGTGCCCCACGAGCTCCGCAAGACCGGTTCCGTATCCATCTTGAGATGGAAGCTGTGGCGGGGGGCTGTTAAATCCTTCTGGCAGACCCTGTACTGCCGTCCGGCTATCAGGGCTGCGGGCAGCGAGGCCGACCATCGCACTTGATTGTGGCAACCCGACACGATCTCGACACCTGACGACAGAACCAAGGGGAGCGGCAGGTATGGCATCTGGGTATAGAGCCGGAGCATGGTGGGAGAACTGTCTCTCCCAGAACTTCGACCTGCGTGGTGCAGGCCACCAGGGATTCTCTCGGTGGTACAATCTGTGGCTCTATCAGGCGAAGCTGCAAGGGTTCATCCGCGCGTGCCGCCTAGCTAATGTCACTCTGGGGGGGACACACATGCTGGAGGTTGGACCGGGCACTGGCTGGTGGACAAGGCTATTTCGTGAGTGGGGAGTAACTGCTCTCCTGGGGCTTGACATCGCCCCCACCTCGGTAGCCACCCTCGCTCACCAATTCCCTGAGTTTGAGTTCCGTCACGGGGATGTTTCCGAATCAGTCCCTGCAGGGCCCTATGACGTAATCACAGTGTTCGATGTCTTTGAGCATATCGTAGACGACCGTCGCCTGATCGCAGCACTCAAGAACCTAACTACATGCCTAGACCCCGACGCTGCCCTCATTGTCACAGACAACTTCGGAGCCACCCGGGCCATCAGTCCAGTGCCCGAAGTACGACTCCGCCACAGCCAGACATACTTTGAACTCTTTGCGAGCGCCGGATTGCAGTTGGCGGCTATTGTCCCCAATTGCGTGGTACTCAATAAGATATTTCCTGACGGACCGTGGCCCTCGCGGATGCGAAAAGCAGTGGCCGAAGTGGACAATATGCTAGCGCCGCTTCTGTACGCTTTCGATGTTCATCTGAGCCCATATCTTGGCCGCTTTGCCAATCACCACACAGCGATCTTCAGGCTAGCGACACGATAGCACCAGCTACCGGCAGACCTGAGTATATGAATTCGATCACTGCCGCAAGAGAGAGTGGCATATCAGGCAACCAGGTAAGCAAGACCAGGCAGTATCTGGGCTTGCTGGTCTCGCTTGCTATTGTTGCCGTTTGCCTCTGGCTGGTTTTTCGCAAAGTAGACTGGGGGACAGCAGTCGCGGCAATCCATCAAGCAGACGTAGGCCTGCTTGCGCTTGCTGCTCTGGTGCACTTCGCCAGTTTCAGCCTGCGCGCGGTTCGTTGGCAGTTGATGTTGGCCCCGGTCAAGCGCATCAGCCACTTCAGAGCGTTCGGCCCCCTCATCATCGGGTTCTTTGCCAATACTGTACTGCCGGCCCGCGCCGGAGAGGTTATCCGAGCGCACGTAATAGGCAGACAGGAAGGCATTAGTCGGGTGGCAGCGTTCAGTAGTATCGTCGCTGAGCGACTACTCGATGTCGCAGTCCTGCTCGCCATGGCTCTTATCGCCATTCCTGGGCAAATCCTCGGCGGGTCCGGACAAATGCGCATACACCAGGTTGCCATCGTGGTGGCTATGCTGCTTGCCACCCTCATTCTGGCAGTGACCTTCCGGCGCCAGTTGCTACAGATAGTTGACAGCTTGCTGAAGTGGTTCCCGGACCGCTTCACGCAGCGAGTGCGCGAGGTGCTTGATCGCGTCGCGGAGGGTTTGAGC
>JALGTI010000227.1 GCA_029821455.1 Candidatus Zipacnadia bacterium
TAGACTACGTTGCCCATAGTGTAGAGTGACCAATCAAAGCTCGTGATGCGGCCCTCCTTCGTAAGCTGGTCGTAAACCGGAGTGCCAGGGAAGGGCGTCAGAATAGTAAACTGGGCCGCGCTGAGTTTGACGCGCTCGGCGAAGGCTACAGTCTCGCGAAACAAACCCGGCTGGTCGGGGTCGAGACCGAATACGAAGGAGCCAATAATGTCAATGCCATGCCGGTGGATCGCCGCGATGGCCCGTTCGTACTCGAGCCCTATGTTGGGGCGCTTGTTGGCCGCGACGAGACTATCCTGGGAGAGGGACTCCAGCCCGACATACATGGCTATGCAACCGCTCCGGGCCATGAGCTTGAGCAGTTCCTGATCCTTCGCCATAGAGAGGTCCCCCTGGCCAACCCAGCGCAAGTCAAGCGGGAGCAGAGCCTCGAACAGCTCCTTGGCTCGCGTCGGGCTTGCCACAATGTTGTCGTCTGGGAATGCCATCGAACGGGAGCCCAACGAACGGATCTCTTCGATGACTTCGGGAATCGGGCGAAATCGGTAGCGGCGGCCGAACATCGGGCTGACTGAGCAGAAGCTGCACGCATGAGGACAGCCGCGAGCGGTTTGCACCAGGTTCACGGTCAGGTAGCGATGGGTGCACAGCAGGTCGCGACGTGGAATGGGCAGGTCCTCAAGCTGGGGCCGCTCCTCTGCTTGATAGAATTGCTGGGGCCGACCAGCAGCAAAGTCCGCGAAAACGCGCGGCCATTGGTGCTCGGCCTCACCAATCACCACAGCGTCCGCGTGCTCGGCGGCCTCCTGGGGCAAGGCAGACGGGTGCATGCCCCCCATCACCACGGGCACACCGCGGGCGCGGAAGTGATCGGCAATCTCGTAGCCACGCGGTGCCGAGGCCGTCATGCAGCTAATGGCGGCCAGATCGGCCGGCTCGGCAAGATTGACGCTCTCGACATTCTCATCAACGAGGTGGATCTTGACACCTGGAGGTGTTAGAGAAGCGAGGACCGGTAGACACATGGGAGGCGCAAGAACCTTGCCGCCATGCCAAAAAGTTGGGAGCCAAGAAGGTGAGATCACCAGCAGCCTCACGCGCAAGCCCTCCTTACAGTACCTTAGGATTACCCATATCAGACTGGGCACTACGATTATTGGCTGAACGGTCAGCCATTCGGAACCATACTTCGCTATTTGAGCTGCGAGGACCTTTGCACCGAGAACGAAGCCCACTTCTATGTCACCACCACTGGTGAGCTGCGCAACGGCGCCGTATAGCAAATGGGCAAGACCGAGCCGGAGTGGCTGAGGACCGCGAACCTAACCGTCGGCGTGGAGGTGCCGCTGTATGGTATTGGCACATGAGGCCAGAACGTTTGGCGACAGGGGGCTTTGTCAGCGTGGGATCTGCCAGGCAGCGGTCTCCTGGTCAATGGGCACCATTCGGTCTTTGCTACCGTTACCCGGACCCTCCCTCGCTCAATATCTCGACTTCGGGCATGGATGTGTAGAGGATAGGCATGTTCCCATCTTCGCTCGTGAAGTACGGGATATAATAGATACCACACTTCATCGCTGCAGCCCCAGTGGGATCTACCTGCCGCCAGCCCTCACCTTGTAGAAGAACCTCTGCCCAGATATGCCCACTGCCACCGTAGAGCCAGCCGCCGACTTGCCGAGACGGGACGCCGGATGCGCGGCACAATGTGACAAAGCAATCAGAGAAATCCCAGCACTGACCATAGCCTTGCTCGAGCACCTTCTTCACGCCCCACCTGCACCCGACGGCGCCCTTCCGGTCAGAAGGAGGAGAGGTATGACCGTGGCAGGAAAATGGAAGCGACGATTCGCGCAATGCAGCAATTTGCGACGCAGAGTTGTCATTACTATCAGGAGCACAGATTCTGGCCGCAGACGAATCTTAGGATACCACAATGGTCGAGCCCACCGACGCTGAACTTGTTGGCCAGACACAGGCCGGGGATGCAGATGCCTACCGGGAACTGGTGGCGAGATACCAGGGCCATGTCTACGGCCTCGCCTACAGCATACTCGACAACTGGGCCGATGCCCAGGATATGGCGCAGGAGGGATTCATACGGGCCTACTGCAATCTCGGTCAGTTGCGGGATCCGTGCCTGGCCCTGGTTTGTGGTCGAAAGGGCCCCGAGACAGGTCTGGCAATCCCTGATTATTGCTCGTACATCGCCAGTGCGGGAAGGAACTCACAAGAGACTTAAGAATAATCACAACTGGCAAGAGCCAAATGAGAGACTCCGCGTGAGGAGGATGTCAAGTGTCGGGCTTACGTAACGGCTCATCTACGGCAGGTTGCAGGATGGTATTCCGACAGCTCTCATACGACGCAGAAGACGGGGGATACCAGGTGATCTGCGATGCAGTGGACTGGCAGAAGGCGAAGGGAATCAGGCTTTGGGACACACCCCCACCTCGCGAAGTGTATGCTCGCCGTCTCGGTCAAATAGCAGTGGAAAAAGCGCTTGATTACCCTCGCGAAACCGGCAGAACTGAGGTATAGAATGTGTTTGATAGCGTGCTCATGAAGGAACGCCTGACTGTTTAACCTCAGCGCTTCTTGGACTGGGATAGGCAGTTTGCTAGGAGGCGTGGGTGGACGACATTGTGATCGAAGAAGTCGGTAAGCCCGCCAAGACGATGGCCGCAATCGAGGCCCAAACCAAGCGCAGCCCCGCTGACAATCAGATCCTGGCACGGCGGTATGTCAAACAAGGAGATCTAGGCAAGGCAAACCCCCCGCCGAACAGCCGCATCCGGGCAGTTACCTATCCATACACCGGGAGTGACAAGACGGCGATGCAATAGCACGGTGGGCGGCTAATCGAATTAAACAGCAGGTAATAGCCCGTGGATGGCGAATACACTGGACAAACGCAGACTACCTCGGTCGCGACTTAGCGCGTAGCCCTGCAGCGTGTGGAAGCAAACCAACAGGGGCAGTCGCCCCAGTGGAGGCTGGACATGATGCGTTGGATCTCAGTGACGTTGATGGCTCTCTTGCTGCTACCAGTGAGTGCGACAGCCGAGCTCGGGTTCCTTGACAGAGTTCCCATAGAGGTCCCAGAGCCAGAATTGCCGGGCCTGGAGGTGCCTGTGAAGATTCCGGGACTGACCAGGATTCTTCGGCAGAAGCCGGCGCTCACCACCAGTCTCGCAGATGCCCGCACGGGGGTGCCTTTCCTTGACGATTTCGAGCCGAGGATACTCGCCCCGATGACGATCCTGCCACGCAGTGGCGACGGTGGGTTCATCTTGGCACACCCCGGTCTGTACCAACTCGACTTTCTGAGCTATTGCCTGCACGCAGGAGCATACGGACCGGGGCGTGGCGACGGCTACTTGTGGGCACCACTGAAGGGGTCGTTGGCAAATGTCATACGCAATGTTCTGCGCAAATCGGTGTTGCATCCTGAAATCCCGCAGCAACGAATCCAAGTCTTATTGTGGTCTATCCTCGCGCGCACGAAGGTACGTGACCTTCCCCCTGACGTCCGACAGGTTGCTCAGCAGCTTCTAACCAAGCGCGAGATCTCCAGGCTTAACGGCGGAGCGTTGGGGAACGTTCCGCCGGAGCTGTTTGAGGATGCGTTTGGAAACCTCCCGCCACTTGTCCGCCAATCCCTGGAAGCGGAAGCACAGTTGCGCGGACTGTTGGCAGAGGGCGTGGCGAGCTTTGATGAACTGGCGGGGGTCGCCGTGTTACCCGGAGATCCTCCGCCCCCGGAGCAGGGCCCCCTGGTCCCGGAAGGCCGTTGGTCCTACCAGCCGACTGGATTCTTCGTGCGCTACTTTCCCTCCGGGTATCGACAGACTCGCGTCGAGATCTACGTTCCCGAACACTTCACGATCGAGCGTGATCAGCACGGTCGTATCATTCTGGTCGCCGATGAGCACGGGAATCGGATTGAGACGGATTACGACGACAGTACCGAGCCTGTCAGAGTTCCCGGAGATCCCGACATCAAGGGCTACGTCTTCTCCGCCGTCCGTTTCGTGCATCGCAAGATATTCATGCCAGAGATAGTGGTAGATTTGGAGGCCCAATGGGCCCGCCGAGGCTGGACGCTCGTCGGCGTGGCATCTGGCGGGGGACAGATCACGGCGGCACCGGCCGCGTTTCCCGACCTGCGAGAGCGCTATGAATGGGCCGTCGCGCATAAAGACCAGCTCGATCTGCTGCATAAGGCAGTGGCGGAGTTTCGCGGTCGCCGCAGTAGCGGGGGCCGACCCGAAGCCGGCATCGAGAACGCAATTGACCTCGGCCATTACGCCCTGGCACTGAAGCATGCCATTAGCAATGACGATCCCGGCAACAGAGGGTGGGTTGTCGAGCATATCCAGTTGCTCATGAAGGCGTGGCAAGCTGCCGTTCGCAGCTATGTGGGGACTGGCAGCATAGGGCAGGCCAGCAGTCTGCTCCGCACGCCAATGACCTTGGAGGCCCACAACCGCATGCCAGGTCCTGGGCTAGGGTTCCACGGTTCGCCGATAGTGCTGGCAGCTAACGATGATGGGCAAGATGGCGACGGTGGGCCCGAGTTTGGTGCCGGCGGGGCCCAGCCCGGAGCCCCAGGAAGGCAACGGCTCGGATTGGGGGGCGAGGACCCTTCGGCCGATGACAAGGCTGCAGCTATCGAGCAGATTGCGGCAGTGCTGGCAGAGGCTGAACAGCTCAGGGATGCGTATGCCTTCGACCCACTGGTGGATTGGGCGAAGGAACATGGGTA
>JALGTI010000228.1 GCA_029821455.1 Candidatus Zipacnadia bacterium
CTCCTCGCTCTCGCCCCGTTGGTCATAGAGCTGAGCCAGTTGGTAGCGGGCGCTAACGTTGTCAGGGTCGGCATCGGCGGCCTCGCGCAGCTTCACCTCAGCAGCCTCCTGCTGCCCCTCGCCCAGCAGCTTATAGGCCAGCAGCTCCGGGTCATGTATCTCAATCGTGGCTGCTTCGTGGAGGCTGTCCAAGTATTCCATCCAGGCCTGGCGCTTGTGTCGTTCAAGCACTTGGTTCTCATACATCTCTTTATTGCTATCGAAGTCGTCCGGCAGTTCATCTTTGCGGCTCAGAAGCTTGATAATGTGGTAGCCGTAGTCGGTCTTGACCACGTTGCTGACCTCTCCGGGCTTGAGTGCGAACGCCGCCTCCTCGAACTCCGGCACCATCCGACCAACTCTCACGTCAAGTTCGCCGCCCTTTGAGGCAGTACCCGGGTCGTGGGAGTTCTCCTTGGCAAGCGTGGCAAAGTCGGCCCCTGCCTTGACCTGGGCAAGTAGCTCATCAATCTTCTGGCGGGCGAGGGCATCGGGGTCTATCTCCGGGGCCGGCGGAACCTCTGTGGCCGGCTGCTCAGTAGACTGATGTTCCTCGGCCCACTGCGCTTCGTGCTCTTCCTGGATGCGCTCCGGTCTTATCAGGATGTGCTGGACCTTCAGTTCGGCAAAGCTGTCGCGCACCTGCTGATCGGTGACCTGCACGCGGCTTTCCACAAGCTCCCTAAGCTTGTCCCAGATAATCTCTTCGCGCAGAGCATCATCCCCCGGCAGGCGCTGACGCTCCTGGGCCACGAGCTGCTCGTAGGAGATGCCACGGCGGTCCAGGTGGTCGCGCAGGGCCTTCTTGGTGGGGTACTTCTGATTGATAGTCTCGTCAAGCAGTTCCTCGCGCTTGGCGGCCAGATC
This sequence comes from Candidatus Zipacnadia bacterium, assembly GCA_029821455.1. Classification (GTDB taxonomy): domain Bacteria; phylum Armatimonadota; class Zipacnadia; order Zipacnadales; family Zipacnadaceae; genus JALGVG01. The sequence goes on from JALGTI010000228.1 coordinate 907, forward strand.
GGCCCGGCTGACCTTGATACCCTCGGCCTCAGCGGCCTCGGGGATCAATATGCCCATTATCATGCTCTCCAGCAGTTCTTCTCGCAGGCGGCGGATATCGGTGACGCGGACGGTGCCACGCTGGCGGTCGAGGGCGCGATAGAAGTTCTCTTCGAAGGGCACGCGACCAATCTTGTGGCCATTCACCACAGCGACAAGCTTGGTTAGCTTGGCGGAGAGCGCTTGCTCGCGGCCAGCCCGCCGCGCCGGGCCGCCAAATGTATAGTACGCGCCCACCACGAAGATGACCACAATGACACCGAAAATGATGGTTGCCACACTGGGCAACTGGATCCGCCTCTTGGCGGTGCCAATGCTTGCCTTCTTACGAAATATCTTGCGCAATCTGACGATTGACATAGACTAGGTTACCTCTCAAGTTGTAGACAACAGCCACAAGCTCGCTGTGTGGGGTGCCATAGTCACGACATCCTACAAGCCCATTGCCAGCTTGACGGAGCAGAACTTGCCACACATTGAACAGGCCTTGGGGTCTATGGTACCGCGTTCCCCGCGTACGCTGAGGACGCGGCCGGGATCAATAGCCAGTTCCCTCATACGCTCCCAGTCGAGCCGCTGCCGGGCTTGCGATATGCGCTCGTCCCAGTCTGCGGCACCTGGTACGGCCTTGACGATGTCGGCGGCATGGGCGGCAATGCGGGTGGCCATCACGCCGTCTGCCACATCCTGCATGTCAGGCAGGCCCAGGTGTTCAGCCGGGGTCACATAGCACAGATAATCGGCCCCGGCAGCCGCGCAGATGGCTCCGCCAATAGCGGCAGTGATATGGTCATACCCTGGGGCCACATCTGCCACCAACGGGCCCAGCACGTAGAACGGCGCGTCATGACACAGGCGCTTTGCGAGCATCACATTGCCCGCTATCTGGTCTAGCGGCATATGCCCCGGCCCTTCTACGAAAGCCTGAACGCCGGCCTCACGGGCGCGCAGCACCAGCTCCCCTTGGACGGCTGTCTCGGCGATTTGGCCGGCGTCGCTGGCATCAGCCAATGCACCAGGGCGCAAGCCGTCACCAAGGCTGATAGCAGTGTTGTACCGTTTGAGAATGGTTAGCAGATCGTCGTAGCGTTCGTAAAGTGGGTTCTCCTGGCCGTTGACTTCCATCCAGTGCGCATGGAAGCTGCCGCCGCGACTGACAATCCCGCCGACGCGCTTGTCGCGCTGTAGGGCGGTGACTGTCTCTTGCGTAACCGCACAATGCAGGGTCAAGAAGTCAACACCGTCAGCGCAGTGACGCTCGATGACCTCAAAGAGGTGGTCGGGTTCGAGCGCATCAATGCTGCCGTGGCGCTCCTGGGCCTCGATGGTTGCTTGGTAGATGGGTACGGTGCCCAGGACCACATCGCACTCCTGGCGGATGCGCCGGCGGATCTCATCCAGGTTGCCACCGGTGCTCAGGTCCATCACAGTATCGGCCCCGGTCACCAGCGCAGCGTGCAGCTTGTTGAGTTCCTCCTCAAGATCCGGGAAGTCCGGGGAAGTCCCGATATTGGCGTTGACTTTCGTACGCAGGCCCTTGCCGATGCCCAGCGGCTTGGCTGGTCCCTCGGGGCTGCCCATCACCACGACCCTGCCGGCCGCCACGCGCTGCCTGAGCTCCTCGGCCGGCACCTTCTCCTCAGCGGCCACCACCAGCAGGGCCGCCTCTTCAATAGCCAAATCAGTATTGATCTCTGACTTCATATTCTTACCTTCTTTATGCTACATTAGTCCCCTTGTGCTGACCTCTGGCCCCAGCAAAGGCAACAAAGGCCGGCTGTACCGGCCTTATGTGCATTATAGACCAACCTGCCCTGGGTAGGCAAGCAGTAGACGATGGGTTAGGCATGCTTCCTTGGTCGGAGTTGCCCGGCGCGGCCAAGGGCTGCGGTGCGGCGCAGCCGGGCCACTACATCGCCCTGCGCAAGCACTTCCAACAGGTGAAACAGGCTGGGGCCGATGGTTGTTCCCGTAACCGCCGCTCGGCAGGGATGAATGACCTGGCCCGCCCCCACTTCCAGCTCCTCGGCTAGGCCGCGGACGGCCGCCTCGACGCTATCTACATTCCAACTCTCCAGTGCATCTAGCCGGTCAGCCAGCATATCCAGCTTATCGGGGGTATCCTCGCGACTGAGCCACTTTTCGCGGGCGCGGTCCTCGTATTCGTAGTCATCGGTGAAGAAGTAGCGCGCCCAGGTGGTGAACGTGGTCAGCAGCTTGATTCGCTCCTTCATCAGATTGCAGACCTGGCCCAGCCATATCATGCGCTTCTCCGATGGCTCAGCCTCAAACAGGCCTGCCTCCACCAGGAACGGAAGCACGCGCTGAGCCAGCTCCTCCGGCGCCAGCGCCGCGATATACTCACCGTTCAGCCACTCGGCTTTTTGCAGATCGAAGACCGATGGTGAACTGGAGCAGGCCTCTAATGAAAAGCGCTTGATTATCTCCTCCCGCGACAGCACTTCCTGCTCATCGCCAGGTGACCAGCCCAACAGAGCCAGGAAGTTGAACATCGCTTCAGGCAAGTAGCCCATTTCAGCGTACTCGACCACGCTGACAGCGCTGTGGCGTTTGCTGAGCTTGGTGCGGTCGGGCCCCAGCACCAGGGGCAAGTGGGCGTACTGCGGCGGCTGGATGCCTAGAGCCTCCTGAAGCTGGAGATGCAACTGGGTATTGGGCAGGTGCTCGACGGCGCGAATGACGTGGGTGATCCCCATCGCTTCATCATCCAGCACGCAGGCCAGATGGTAGGTGGGGAAGCCGCTGGTCTTCTGGATGATGCCATCGGCGATCAGAGAGTTTTCGTAGGCGACTTCGCCCTGGATGAGGTCGTTGATGACGGTTGTGCCGGTCTGCTTGACCCGGAAGCGTATGCAGCTCGCGCGTCCCTCGTCGCGAAACTTTTGGCGCTCAGCCTCATCGAGTTCACCGCAGCGGCCATCATAGCGCGGCGGCAGGCCGCGCGCGCGCATCAGTTCGCGGCGCTCTTCAAGCTCCTCAGGCGTGCAAAAACACTCATACGCCTTACCCTCGTCAAGGAGCTGCTGCACTGTTTCCTGGTAGCCGGCCAGGCGCTCACTCTGGACGTATGGCGCGCACGGGCCGCCGATGTCCGGCCCTTCATCCCAGTCCAACCCCAGCCACCTGAGGCCGTCGTAGATAACCTGCACGGCCTCCGGAGTGAAGCGCAGTTCGTCGGTGTCCTCGATGCGCAGGATGAATTTGCCGCCCTGGCTACGGGCAAACAGCCAGTTGAACAGGGCAGTGTGAAGATTGCCGACATGCATAAAGCCGGTTGGCGCGGGGGCAAACCTGACGCGAACTTCAGCCATACTATTGTCTCCCATGGCGACAGGCAACATGCTATGTAAGACGGCCTTGTAGGGGCGCGATTCATCGCGCCCTATTAATTGCGGCGTGTGTGGGCGTGATAAATCACGTCCCTACAGATAATTCAAAGCCAATCGCTCGCCACTACCAAGGGTGCCCGTCGTACGAACGGTACTACAAGTTGCGGGCCGAGCTAGCCCGGCCCTCCTTCACTATGATAGCGCAAGTGCGGTGGTGTGACAAGCCTGCCCCGCGCTCCCCCTTCCCTATCAGGGAATGGGCTGGGGGTTAGGTGACGATGTTGAGGTCTTCCCCGCAGCTTGGGCAACGACTCGCATCGCGCTGGCCCGTCGTGCTGTACATACCGTCCCGGCGGACGACCACCTCACCACAGCGCGGGCAGACAGTATCAGTCGTGCCGTCTATCATTATGTTGCCGACATAGACGAACTCCAGTCGCTGCTTGGCCAGCTC
>JALGTI010000229.1 GCA_029821455.1 Candidatus Zipacnadia bacterium
TATTTCCATCTGGCTCATGGTGTCTCGAACGCAGCGCTTCTGGCCGTTTGTACGGAGTTTGGCCTGATCGGTAGTCAGCGGCGGTACGCCGAGATCGCCGGGGCCATGGGAGAGAATATCGCGGGCCTAACCGACCTGGCAGCCGCAGAGTTGACCGTCCAGGCGGTGCGTGAGCTGGTCAGCGATGTCAATATACCGCCGTTGCATGAGCTGATCGAGGACGAAGAGGAGTTTTATCGGTTAGCCCCGCAGATGGCCGAAGATGCCATTCACAGCGGCAGCCCGGGCCGCAATCCGCGGCAGGCCACGAAAGAAGAGATCATCGAACTGTACAAGATGGCTTATTCAGGCTAGTGCTTAGTTAGGTGGACCCCGTTGTCAAGACAGGCAAAGAGCTGTTGTTAAGGTGCATTGTGCTAGCTTCGGCAGGGCCGGAGAGGGCTGGTTGCTGTGCCCACTCCCGCCCCCCGAGGGGGGCGGCCCCGCTGGCTGCCGAATAGACTTCCCCGGGCGTGCGGTAATCCAAGGCCTGATGTACCCGCCGGTGATTGTAGAACTCAAAGTGCCTCGACGGATCGGGTCGCCGATTCCCCTCCTCTCGTTTGGGCGTAGGTACGAATGGGCCCCATGCAGAAACTGGTAGAACTCGTCGAAGCCGCGGTTGATCGGGTTCTGCTCGTCCAGCATCCCCAGATGCCATTTGCCTACCATGCCCGTGGCGTAGCTAACCGCCTTCAGCGATTAGCGAGGGTCGTCTCTGTGAGGGGGAATCCGGCTTCCCGCCAGTTACCGGGGTTGTGCTCGTACCCGAACCGCTGCTGATAGCGGCCAGTGAGAGGACCCGCGCATGTGGTCCACGGCGTAGGCCGGGGGGCCGAGCAGCGTCCGGCCGATCGGGTCTTAGGCCAACAGCTTCGCGCCGAGCAACTGCCGCTGCGGGAGGCCGGTTGGCCGAACGCGGACCCAGTGATTGCCCTCTGCCCCGAACTGACGGCCCGTGTGGTGGTAGACCTTGTCGAGCGCGAGCGCCTAGCGTTTCCTGTTGCGATTCATCAGATAGACATGCAGCAGCCCGTCGCCGTCCAGGTCGCCGGCGGCGCACGAGATAGGCCAGGAGGTGGGCACCCCCAGGTCGAGGGTCCACCGGTCCTGACACGTCTCCAGGTCGATACAGTGGAAAACGCCCAGCTCCGAGACCATCCCCACGTCCCACAGCCCGCCGCCTCGCACCGCGCCGATCCCCGCCCACCTCCCGGATGAAAAGGCACCATTCCTGAGCAGGTGAACTGCCCAAGGAGAGCGAAGTCAAGACCAGTGAGGATGGAAGTTAGATCACCGGGCGCTACAGCAGACACGACGACTATCAAGATACAGTCGGCGGTCGGTTGACAGGGGTTGGGCCCATGATAATCGACATTGACCACAAATGCGGTATTCCTCCACACCGGCAGATTGCCGATGCCATAGCGCTGCGTGTTCTATCCGGCACGTTGGCCGCACACCAGCAGCTTCCCTCAGTTAGAGACCTGGCCCTGCAACTCCAGGTCAACCCCAACACCGTGCAGCAGGCATACGCAGACCTGAAGGCTGGGGGGCTTGTAGTCCTCAAGGCAGATGAGCTTCGCGTGGCGGATGTGGAGCATGTTCCGGCAGCGTTACGCTCCGATATCATCTCCCGGGGCCTGCAGCGCGTAGCAAGTCAGGCCCAGCAACTCGGCGTGTCGCCAGATGTCGTCGAGCGACTACTCGGGGAGCTAATGAGGACACATTATGACCGGTAACACAAGTCTCCCAGGGAGTGTATTGGAAGTCAGTGACCTTCACAAGAACTACGGGCCGGTCCGGGCGCTGCGCGGAGTCAGCTTTTCTGTACGGCCCGGCGCGTTCTATGGTCTGTTTGGCCGCAACGGGGCAGGGAAGACAACAGCCCTCGACATCGTCACCGGCCTCCTGGGGCGGGACAGAGGCCATGTTGAGCTATTGGGTGAGCAGGTAGCTATGGAGCCCTCGCCGGCCACCAAGCAGCGCTTTGCCTACGTCGGCGGACACATAGTGCTGTACGGCTGGCTGACCCTGCAAGAGCACCTGGATTTCGTGGCGGGGCTCTATCCGTCCTGGGACGAGGAGCGCTGTGTACAGCTACAGGACCTGTTCCGGCTGCCCATGCAGCAGCGAGTTAGCAGCCTATCACCGGGAATGCACGTCCAGTTCCAGTTGCTACTGGCCCTCTCGCGGCACCCGGAGTTGTTGATTATGGACGAGCCGGGTAACCTCGACCCGGTGGTGCGGACGCGACTGATGTCCACGATGATCGAAATACTCGAGGCCGAGGATGCCACTATCGTGATGGCCTCCCATCTCATTGACGAGTTGGAGGGTATCTGTGACCACATGTGCATCATTGACCGGGGTGTCACGCTCACTGCCGGGCCTGTAGAGGAGCTGGTGGCGGGCGTGCGGGAGATACACTTCCAAGGCATCTCAGTTGTGGAGTTGCCGGAGCTGGAGGGTATCTGGCACCAACGGATGGGTGCCCGGGAGCTCAAGGTGGTCATGGCCGGATATAGTGACGAGAGGGCGGAGGGTCTGAGCCAGGAGCTACAGGCCGACAGTTACGAGGTGGGCCGGGTCAGTCTGCAGGAATTCTTTATTGCCCTGACCGCGGAGAGGGATTGAGGCGAGCTAACCAGTGGGTGCGAGGGCTGCGATTGCCAGATTGCGAGGGCTGGAATTCCGCCGGATATTTTCCTTGCGCTTCAGCGAGTCATTCTGGGGTGTCGCCAGGCCCATGACCAAACTGGAGCGTGTGCTCTCCACCGTAGCAGCGGTTATATTGGGCATCGCAATGTGGGCAGATATCTCCTACATGCGGAGCCTCTACGTTGACTGGACGCCGGTCCCTCTCGGCGCCGAACTCGCGTCCTTCTCTATTTGGCGGATGGTGTGGACACAATTGAGCGGCAGAATTCTTGGTGGTCTCCTGTGGGGCTTGGGTGGCATAATACCAGTGGCGATTGCTATCCGGGCTGGTTGGGCCTGGCCGGAGCGTCATCCCTTTCCACAACACCGGACCGACGCACACAACAAGCCGGCACTGGAACTGTTGCCCTTGAGCAGCCGCCAGGTACTCACGGCTAAGTTGCAAGGGCGAATTGGGGCCCTCGCGGTCTCGCTGGTAATTGGGCTGGGTATGCTCGCAGTGGCGCGCTCTCTGATGGTCGCGATGGGCGTGGTGGGTCAGGCGCCCGCGCTACTCGACCCCTGGCTGGTTGGCTCGGCCTTCATTTTCTACACGCTATTTGTACTCAGCACAGGCGCAGCGGCCGATAGTCGCCGGTGGGGCTCGCTAGCGGCCAGCGGCGTGCGCTTTCTAGCTTTCGCACTGCTTGCCGGCACCCCGATTGCAGTCGGCCACGCGGCTGGCCTCACAAGCGTTGGCGCGTGGAACTTCGCCACCTACTCGGGCCTGGTCGCAGTCGGGGCGACATTTGCCACGGCTCTGCCATTTCTACCCGGCTGGACACGAGTCGCGCATCCAACAGCGAGAGCGTTGACTGGTGGCGGCGAGTCGCTGGAAGGCAGGGAGATGCCAACCAAGAAGGGCCTGGCGGCCTGGCTGGCCCTGGCTGTTGAGGGCGCCGGTTCAGTGGCTATCTGTGGGCTGGGAGGTGACGAAGGCTGGAGTGCACGACGGCTCAAGAGCATCTTGGCCCTCGCCTTGACCCTCATAGTCGGAGTCACCTTGACCAGTATACTGTGGCAGACTGCAGCCGCCGCCTGGTACTTCTTTTCACATCGTGCCGAACAGGCCGGGATGTCTGCTGGAGCCTTGCAGAACATGCAGGATGCACTAGGCTTCGGCATTGCCGGGACCGTCTTCTTGTTTGGCATGGTGATTATCCTGCTGGCCTTTGCGGCATGGCCAGAAATCATGTCACTGAGCGGGGCGGCCAGCCAGGCGGGTAGGCCGAGGGTGTTCTTCGCTGAGCGCAGGCATATAGGCCTGCTGCTGCCCGTCCGCGCTCGACACCTGTGGCGACAGCGACTTTCCTCGCTGCTGCTCGTCACAATCATTCTAATACCGGCTGGTGGCCTCAGCCACCTGGTCTCGTGGCAGTACGGGCGCATCCTAGCTGGTGCGGAGTTAGCCACCGTCGGGCCGGGAACATATTGGGCATTCCCGGCGGCCCTGTTGGCTGCGCTGTGCTGCTTTGCCTCCGTGTCAATGGTGCGCCCGGCCGTCAGAACAATGCCACTGTCCGGGTGTGCCCTGTATCTGCTGATCTGCGTCGGGATCGGTGCCGGTAGCACAGGCGCTGCGGCTATTGAGCACGCCGATGTGTTTTTCGGAGTCAGAGACCCAGTAAGATTCTTGCTGCCCTTAGCGGTCGCTTGGTTCCTGGCCCTTCTTTTGGCTTCCTGGGCGTGGTCAGAGCCAAGCACGTGGAAGTTGTCACCGGATGGCAGTGCATCAGTTGCAGGCAAGTTAAGAGCGTCGCTAGTATGGCTCGCCACAGGGATCACCTCCGGCTGCCTCTTCTTTGTGATCCTAAGGGCTACGTTCGCGCTGGGCTGAGTGGCAACCACGCGGTCCGTGAGCTCCGGTGGAATCCCGTTGGTCCCGAAACCAGTATGCAGGCATGGTAACGCCCACAGGAACGTCGCGTAATCCCTTGCCTCGCATCGAGGATGAGGTTGTTCGAGGGGGACAGCGGGTGGAAGTGATGACCTGGCAGCTTCTCGAA
>JALGTI010000230.1 GCA_029821455.1 Candidatus Zipacnadia bacterium
TGAGGCGGGTGTCCCATGCGTGGTAGACCGCGCCCATCCCGCCCTGGCCCAGCGGGGAGACGATGCGGTAGCGGTTTTGAAGGGTGGTGCCGGTGGTTAGCATAACATACCTCTGTTTTTCTCTCTATGGCGGTTCCCGAGCCACGCGGATGCGAGGCAACTATCCGCCTTGTGTCAAAGTGCGGGGCGGCTCGCTTCGAACCTATTCTGTCTCAGTGGACCGGGATGAGCAAGATTTGTCCTATCTGAATGGTATGAGTTGGTGGCACAGGCACTCGGCCCCTCACGGGCAGGGAGAGGTTTCGGTCAGGTTCTGCACGCTCTTGGCGATGATGTACCACTGTCCGTCCTTGCGCTCGACGACGTAGCGTCCCTCAAAGGCATAGCAAGTGTAGCTTGTCGAACCAGCGCATACTCTTCTCTGAGTCTCGGAGCGGGATGCCAGCACTACCACCCGGTTTGCAGACACCTCCTCGTAGTGGAGCCGCATCTCACTGTCGTCGCTAACATAATAGCGGCAGTCTGCCTTCCTGAGCTCAGTGATTGTCTGAAGTGCGGACTCCAGCGCATTGCCAGCCAAGACACTGTGGTATGGGTCGGTGTCCCAGGTGCTGTAGGCGGTCGCCCGTGCATCCTGGAATCGTTCTACTACCTCCTGGGCCAGGATGCGCGGATCTGGCATGGGAGAGGCTGATGTGGTCGTGGACGGCATCCGTGTCGGCGCAGGGGTGGGGGTAGCCGTGGCGACGATGACCCATGGTGTGGGTGTGTGCTCCGGTGTCGGAGTATTCTGCACAACGGCAATCGTGCCTGGCTCGCTGCTCTGATCATCACGCCCGATTGCGGGCGCGACAATGCCGATCCCGATCAGACAACCGACCAGTATCAGCATCGCAATGCCGCCCAAGGCCCAGGCCCAGGCCGGCAGCCTGGCACGCCTTCCTGTGGGTCCGGTGGGAGGAACCCCAATAGGCGGAGCAGGCCCAGCACCGCGCAACGCGCCCGCCATCTCTCGTGCTGTGGAGAGCCGCTGTGTGATGGACAGTTCCATCGCCTTCAGCACGGTGGCTTCGACGTGTTTGCTCACGTGAGGAGCCAGTGTACGTACTGGTGTGAAATGCTCGGGCATCGCTATCCGGTCAGTGGCAGACATCGGCACTTGGCCCGTGAGAGCATGGTACAGTGTCGCGCCCAGGCTGTAGAGATCGGAGCGGGGATCGGTGTGCCCGGTGACGGCGCTGTACTGCTCTGGCGGCGCGTACTCTGGCGTTCCCATCCCTCGCATCACCGTTTGCGTGCGCGGGTCGCGGGAGTCCCACAACTTGACCAGCCCAAAGTCCACCAGCACCGGCTTGCCCTCCGGGGTGATGACCACGTTCTGCGGCTTCACGTCCCGGTGGATCACATCCCGAGCGTGACAGTAGGCCAGCGCGTCGAGTAATTGCTGCGCCCAATCCAGCGCCAGCGCCTCCGGCTGTGTCCCTTCGCGCTCAATACGCTTTGCCAGGCTCTCCCCCTCGACAAAGTTCATCACCAGGCACTCGGAGCCGCCCCAGGAGAAGTAGTCGGTGACGCGCACCAGGTTGGGGTGGTCGAGACCGGCCACCACCTGGGCTTCGCGCTTGAACTGCTGGCGTAATTGGGCCAATGTATGGGGGTCGGCGTTGGGGTCGGGTGTCATCTCCTTGAGTGCCACGGGAATGTTCAGGTTCATATCCCAGGCGCGGTAGACAGCCCCCATGCCACCTTGCCCCAGTAGCGCGTCAATACGGTAGCGGTTGTGAATGACTTGGCCAGTCGTGAAGGGCATAACCCTACTCCTTAGTGTGGAGACCTTGCTTTACCACGTGACCTCCTGCGTCGTCTCGTTGAACAGTTCATCGCTGGTCAGGACCGTTGCGTGCCGTACTGTGGCCCCCAGCGGGAAAGGCGTGCGCCACTGTCCTTCCAGCAAAGTGCCCCTGTTCAATTGGAGTGCCCTCATACGCGATTGCCCCTCGTAACTGTACGCCACCCGCACCCAGGCTACTCCCGCCGGATCGTGAACTGTAACCTGGAGTTCGCTGCTCTCTGCATCCCACAGCCAATCCAATATCTCCGGCGGGTCAAAATCGTTCGCCTCCAGGTACCCTTGCCAGGAGAAGACGTAGAGTTCCGGGGTGAGCGCGTGGCGATAGAGTGCGCTCAGCCCTTCTCCGCCTGCGACGGTCACCTTGACCTGCGTGGGATGGGCCGGGCCCAGCGAGAAGTCGGTCCGCGCTGCCGCCTTGGTCACCGACTTTAACAGTCGCGGGTCAAAGCCCATGCAACGGGCCGTGACCGCGTCCACAGTGACTGGCTCGGTCCCGATCACGACCGTATTCAGCGGATAGGGGTGTGGGTGGTACTGGCTCTCCTCCGCTGCCACGATCCCGTCCACAATCGCCAGGTAGCGCCGCTGCCGTTCGGGGTGCAACACACCCCATGCGTCGGCGTAGAGTAAGATGCGGTTCAGATCGGCCATTGAGCGCCAGATGGTGTCGTTGTCCAGGTACATGCCCCGCGCGCCTGCTGCCCGGTCCACATCGCTAGTATGAGCACAATCCTTGAGCTCCGCTTGTTCGTAGGGGCCGTCCCAGGCGGGGATGATGCCCAGCAGGTTCTTCATCGCCAGCGTCACGCCACCTGAGCAGTGCACTTTGGCCTTGGGCACGCAGATGACCACATCGGCCTCCAGCACCGATGGCGCGATGTGATAACGGCCCACGCCTGGGTCCCCTCCTTCCTGCATCACCTCGCCGTGTGCATCGTACCACACCCGCTCCACCGAGCGCAGCTCCGAAATGGCTCCCAGGTCCACCAGAGGGCTCGTCTCCCGGCTGGCCTTGTTTAAATCCTCGAGTGCCACCGGGACTCTGTGCACGGCCGCCAGGTGCTCCACCAGGGCCAGGATTCCGGTGGCAGCCACCAGGCGGTCGAACAAGCCCGCTGCCCACGGGCCTTCGGCCAGCAGGATCCGCCCGCTGGGCCCACAGGCTTTATAGACATAGTCAATGATGGGTCGCAGAAAAGCCGGGTGCGTGGTCTGGCCGTTGACCCACTCCGAATCATCTACCAGGTTGGGCTTGATCAGGACATAATCGCCGGGCCGGATGATGCTGCCCAGCGGGTTCCATTCGGCCGAGCCGTAACCGTTTGGGTTTACCAGGCGCAGGGCCTCCCGCACCAGCCCATAGGCGCCGTTGTCGGGTGCCAGGTCGTCCGGGGCATAGGGGCACTCTGGGTAATGGGTGTCCGGATCAAAGGGCGGCAAGGCAGGGTAACCCCGCAGCGCGAGGTCGTGGGCTACAAAGACGTGGGCCAGTTCCCCTTCGTCGAAGAGAGGAACGTCGGGAATGGGCGTGTGCGTTGGTTCAGGCGTTGGCGTCGCTGTTGGTCGTGGTATGGTGGTGGATGTCGGTTCCTCTGTTGCCGGGGGGGGGAGTGTTGCCGAGGAGGGTAAGGTTGGGGGAACCGTGGTACAACCCGCCAGCCATTGCAGTGCTCCTGCCGTGCCCAAAGCGGCTGCTCCACGGAGAAATTCTCGCCGTGAAAAGCTCTTCCGTTTTGTCTCTCCCGGTGTTTTGCCCGCACCTGCCACGTCTCTTACCTCCAATCCACCAGTATCAGGGTACCCCAGGTCGTCGGGTCGCCCCACTTGCGTGCCGGCGCGGTGGAGATCATTGTCTGCTGCTTGGCTGTGCCCGGCAGGTCGTTGTCGCCCAGGCTAAGACAGAATCCCGCCGCTGTCTCGACGGGTGGCCGGCCACCGAGCGTCCACCAGGGGATGGCCGCTTCCAGAGTGTAGCCACTGCCGGTTTCCCGCGCCGCTACCGCGATCATTGTGCCAGGCTGCTCCCGGTTGGCAGGTAGCCAGATGTAGGCCTCGGGTCCCCGCGAACCAAAGTCGCCAGCCGAAAGCCCTACCTGTCCGTCATCACTGCTCAAGCTTGAATCATGGAAATCGCTTGATAGATCAGCGTCTATTTGTATTTCCACGTCGTCCCCCTCGTAGAGCAGTGTGCCGCTCCGCACCTGGACGTGGACATCGTCGGTGACCTCGATACCCAGGTAGAGGTTGTCAACATCCCACCCGGTATAGAAGAGGCCGTAGAGGTCGGATTGGCCACTCCGGTTCCCCTCCGGGTCGTGAACCTCGTGCGCAATCTCATAAACATAGCCAGTCCACTCGTCCAACCGGCCGTCAATCATGGGCGGTGTCTGTAACTGGTAGGCGAAGATGACGTCTCCGTTGCCCTCACGATGGCGCAGGGTTTTCAGCAGGGCCTCTTCGCGGTCGGCGAAAGAAGGAGTCTCAGTGGCAGGAACCGGCGTATCTGTTGGAGGCATTGCTGTGGGTATCGTGGGTACTGCTGTGGGTGTCGGGGGTGTTGCTGTAGGCGTTGGGTGAGACGGGGCAGTGTGTGTACTGGTGGGCTCAGTAGTGGGCGGCGAAGGCGTGGTTGGTTGGACTGTCGGTGTTTCGCCAAAAAGGGTCGGTAGCGCCAGTATCCCACCCAGCGCTACAGCGCACAGAACGACCAGCAGTATCCCAGCAACGCCCAGCCACAGCCGGGTGCGCTTGGGTGGGGGTGCGGATGTGACCGGTCGAGCCGGTCGAGGGAGCAGCGCCGCTTTCTCCAACGCGCTCACAAACTCCCCACAGCTCCTATACCGCTTGACCGGCTCTTTCGCCAGCGCCCGCTCCAGCACCCGCTCC
>JALGTI010000231.1 GCA_029821455.1 Candidatus Zipacnadia bacterium
GGATAAGGCAGATATGGCCAAGGCCTCATGCGAGGAGTGGATCCACACTGTGCTGAAAGACAAATGGATACCTGCAGACCTCAGCGACAGACTGTTGGCCATCAATGACGATGTGCCTGCCGAGATCGGAGACCAGACAGAGAGGCAAAAGGTCCTCTTGGATGCAGTGCGAGTACGCTACAGAATCGAAGACTACTACATCCAAGTCGTGCAAACGTCGTTCGCCATAGCCGTAGCTGTAAGGCCAACGTACATAGAACCACGTCTCGCCTCTGAGGAAGCCTACTATGGCTCTGAGAAGTACCACAAGAGGTTGGCTATTGAAGTATTTGATCTGTTTCTTACCGAGCCGGGAAAGGTTGTTTATTCGTCCATGACAAGCGTTGCTTCGCAGGATGGAGTAATCTGTGGCAAGCCAGCTTTGAGCATTCGTCCTAGCTTCTCAAACCATTGGTGTGGACTAGTTACCTGGTGGACGGATGGAGAAAGTCTGGCGTTTCTTTGCGGAAAATCGCAGCGTGGTCCGCTGGCACCACCTGTGCTGAAGGACTGGTTTTGAGCACGCACTGTGTGACAACCGGGTCCACCTAACACAGCGCCCCTCTTTCCATACTATCAAGGTCACCGGATGATTTCACTTTCCGTCATAACCGGCGCAAGTCGCGTGACGTGGGCAAGATATTCTATCGGATGCTGCAGGGCGCGGTGACCACCGAAGCCACGCCCTACTGGCGTCTCATTGACCGTCCGGCGCCCGACCAGCCACTCAAAAACCAATCAAGGTGACTGAAGTGGATACCCCATTTGAAGAATTGTGACAGCGAGCCACAACTTGTGGCCTGCTCTGGCCTGTGCAGATTTGCTGGACAGGGAGGTCAGCTGCCTTCCTCTATCCGACCGTGGCGGATGGATATTGTGCGTTCAGCGTATTCCTCAGCCCAGCGCTCGTGCGTGACTAAAACAACAGTGCCGCCTTGTCTGTGAAACTCTGCCAGATACTCGATGATCTGCAAGCCAGTTTCAGGGTCCAAGTTGCCCGTTGGTTCGTCGGCTAGAAGCAGCCAGGGACGGTTGCTAAGAGCTCTTGCCACCGCGGTTCGTTGCCTTTCACCAGTACTCAGCTCGGCTGGCTTGTGAGCCAAGCGTTGACCTATCCCAAAGTGATTTAGCAGCTGGCACGCTGTATGCCTTCGCGCATCCGGAGAAACCAACATAGTGGGGAGCAGGACATTCTCCAACGCGCTAAGATAGGGCACAAGGTGATAGCTCTGGAACACAAACCCCACATTCTGAGCCCTAAAGCGGGCTCTCTCCCGATTCGACAAGTGGTAGATATCTGCATCGTTGACTAGAACTCGCCCCCGCGTGGGACGTATCATGCCAGCAATAGTCAGCAGCAAGGTGGATTTGCCGCTGCCGCTGGGCCCCTTGACGACTACGAACTCGCTATTCCTCACGGTCAAACTGACCTCATCGAGAGCTCTTACTTCGCCGCGCCGGCTGCGGTAGACTTGGCTAACGTTCTCCAACTGGATCATACTCATTCCTCCGTCAACGTCACGGCCGGGTCTTGCGTCACGGCGATCATAGCTGGAAGAAAGCTGGCAAGCGTTGCGACCAGCGGCGTGACGAACACCAACGGAATAAGGAGGTCGTATGCCGGTCGGACCTTACTAAATGTAAGCTTGAATATTTCCGGCCCGACGTGCAATGCGAGAGCAGTGCCCACGGCAAAGCCCACCGCAGCGCCCAAGAGACCTATGAAGGCCGCGCGGCCTAGAAACAACGCCGCGATGTGGCTTGAGCCAAAGCCCAACGCGCGCAGGATGCCGATCTCTGTGCGGCGTTCGCGGACATTGAGTAGTGAGAGCAATCCGACCCACGCGGCGCAGACGGCCAATACCGCCGCCACGATGAATCCCACGTGCTTTTCTACCATTTGGCGGGTCTCAGAGCGAGCAGTGGCAATGCTTCGCAGTTCGACTATCTGTGTGCCAGGCAAAACCCCGGAAATCTCTTCCTGAAGTTCAGCCATGGTACCACCACATAAGCATTGTAGGGCCTGAATGGTGTTGATCCGGCCCCTCATGCCCAGGACTTCCTGAACGTCGTGAAGATGAGCATAGATACGAATGTCTTCCTTGCTGCCGGCTTCGAGAACAACTCGCTGGACGGTTAGTTTCTTACCCAGCAGATCAATTGTGTCTTTGCGCTTAATACCTAGGCTGTGGGCTATCGCATAGCCCACATAGCAGGCGCCACGAGGTATCTTGTATCCCATTGGAGCCTTCTTCCGCGCGTCAATGGCAGTACGCTCAGCAAGGACGCCGGTCAGCAGAATCGCGCGGCCACGCCACCTTACCTTCTTCTCAAGCGTTGCCACATAATGGTCGGCGGCGATACCAGGCGTTTCGGCGAGCCGCCGGAGGTACTCCTCGGGCATATCACCCTTGGCAGAATCGGCTGCCCAATAGTCAGCCAGGTCCGTTTCCTTGGGTAAGATAAGCACGTTGAAGCCTAGGTTCCGCATCAGCCGCGTGGTCTCAATGTTAGAAGCGCGGCCCATTGTTAGTAGGGCTACAAACAATGCCACTGCCATAGCTACCGCGAGCAAGCCCAACAGAAAGCTCAGCTTTCGGTGCTGTACTTCGCGCAGCAGTAAGCGCATAATGGACATACTAGTTTCTCCTCAAGAGAAGCGCGCTCGCTATCGCTCTGGCATGTAGTCAAATCTATACAGCGCAAGGCTCGGTCCGCGCTTCGGGCATCGTCACATGATCGTGCTTACCAGAGCTACTTGAAGACGAGCTTGGCCGGAGCGCCCTGGAATTTCACATGGCCATCCACATAACATATGTTGATGGAGCCTCTATGTGAGCCGTGAAGGGTAACGCCATGCTCAGTGCGTGTGAGTTTGCACCAAGCGTCTGACCACAGCCAGCAGTCGCTGTCCCACTGCTCGCTCATGATTCGCGGCGCGTTGCCTGTCCGCTTAGGCAGGAAGCCCCACGAAATCCAGGTGCTGTAGCTAGGTTTGGCTGGGTTGACAGTGCTGGGTATCTGGTCATAGCTAAAGCAATAATAGCCGATGTTGCCGGCCGCCTTGTTGGCCTCCGTCGGTACGAAGTCCGGCATCCACTTCCGTACTTTGAAAGACGAAGGGCAGTACATAATCCGCATGTTCTGGATGTAAGGGAGGATCTGGCTCACCAGCCGGGCGTGCGTGGTGCTGCTGTTACACGCGTAATAGTCGCAGGGTAACAGTTCGTCGTAATCTTGAGCGTACATGTGGCTGGCAAGACCAAGCTGGCGGAGATTTGAGAGGCAGCTCGTCTTGCGAGCTGCCTCGCGCGCTCTCGCAAAGACGGGAAACAACATCGCCGCCAGTATAGCAATGATCGCGATGACAACCAGGAGTTCAATCAAGGTGAACCCCCAGTTTCTGTTTATCATGAACCTGCCTTCTTCGGCTCTTGCACGCAGGGATGCGCCCTGTTGTATCCTACAGCGCGTCGGTTACGCTTTGCGCAGGCAATGCCAGGCTACGCTGTCCTGCTCCGGCGTAGCAGGAGTATCACACTGCCCCCCAGTACGATGAGTACCAAAGCGAGTATCAAACCGAGGACTACTCGTAAGCTGCGTTGCTCAATCGTCGGGGGCGCACTGTCGGTGCGCGTCGCGCCTGGCGCCTCAGTTTCCTGTGGCGCCACGGAGAACTCAATATAGCCTGGACTCGCCGGAAGAGCGAACCTATCCTCCGTGCTGCCGGCATCAGGGCCTCCATCGCCACCCTGGCTCCCCGCGGTATCCAGGGACGTCCACACGCCCCCCAAGGTCGCCGCCACTGCCGGGCTATTAGGATCGAACCCCAGCTCGTCGTAGACTTGTCTCTGCAAGTCCTCTCCCCAAACCAATGGCGTAGCAGGACCTAGCAACCAGCGTGGGTCCATGGTGCATGTGCAGTTCCTGCCCAAGAGGAGAAAGGTGTCTACCAATATAGCCTTCGAGATCTTATCGGCGCTGAGCACCGGCCCGATTCGACGCCCCATGCCAAATAGTACAGCCACACGCGCCTGTGCCGTGTTGCCAGGCTCTAGGCCAACGCTCCACATAAGGACTCTCTCAGCAGCATCACCGGGCGAGAGCGTGATTATGTACGGAGCGTTCGCGATCTTCTGCCCCATCTCTGTGGTTGTACCAAGCACTGCGTTCTTTGCCGCCGTCACCGCTTGTGCGACCCGAGGATTTTCTACCGCATCGGCGCCTCTAACGAGTACGACCACACACCAGTGTGTGACGATATGTGCTGTGAGCTCCTCACGCTTCGGCGACACAACGATGCTCCGCACAACTTCCTGAACCGCCTCCTTAGAGGCCATGTCTGGACCGAGGCCTGGCAGACTGATCGCATCGTCCTGCGGTGATAGAAGCAGCGCTGTCGGGAGGTTCTCGCGGGCCGGCGAGTCGAGGTGAGGATTCGCTTCGTGGCTGGGCTGCTGGTCGAGGTTGACTACCTCAACCTCTACGTTGGAATCGCACAGATAATCATCCGCCGCTTGCATAAGCCACTGTGCCAACTGTTTCTTTGAGGGGGTGCGGTCGTTGACGAATACAGTAAGCCTATACGGCGCTGGGTCACGAACGATGAAGCCCGCGTCGCGGATCGAATAGGGACAGCCGAGCGCCGCTGTAAGAAAGCCGCATTGCCAAACAAGGCTGATTATGAAAACGACGCCGACATAGCATTTCAGTAGGGCTAGATTAACGCTGAGCATTGCGTGTGTCAAGTTCATAAGGATGCAGGGAATGGTCTAGAAGAGGGAGGAACTTCATATATATGCAGGGGCTGGCAGCGAGAGGGAGGATTAATCTTTCTCAGCAGGAATGGTGCCGGCAGGTCAACCACTGTTCCGGAGGTCTAGACAATGAAGACCGGCTTAAGTCGCTGGATACGTAAAGATATGGTTTTTCGCAAGGTATCCGTATGGACGG
The DNA here is from genome assembly GCA_029821455.1 of Candidatus Zipacnadia bacterium. Classification (GTDB taxonomy): domain Bacteria; phylum Armatimonadota; class Zipacnadia; order Zipacnadales; family Zipacnadaceae; genus JALGVG01. The sequence continues at coordinate 4,993 of JALGTI010000231.1, forward strand.
TAGGTGTACTTATAGTTGTTGGCTCGGC
>JALGTI010000232.1 GCA_029821455.1 Candidatus Zipacnadia bacterium
AACTCCCAGGTGGATTACTACTGGTGGACGGGCTTCAGGACCGACGTGGGCCTCCAATTCCCGTGCTCCCTGGACATCTATGGCCCGAACGAAGCTGGCCCGTTGGCGTTTGAGTGCCAACAGATTATTCTCGGGAATGTCCCATCTGTGAGCCGTGAAGCTCCAGGGGATATCAGCAATCGCGCCGGCGATAAGGGCCATTGTAGCCGCTGTTGAAGCCCAATACGCGTGAATATGGTCGGCTTTCCAGTGACGAGCCACTCGGGCGAGCCACAGAGCCTTTGGATGTGCGGCCAAATTCTTGAGAAGAATCCCGAGACTCCTACTCCTGAACAGCCACCTCAGCGTTCTAATAGTTGCGATAGGATTCAGCACAATCGTGATGAAGGCTGCTAGCAGAACATCTAGCGACAGCAGCGGCCTAGCGACAGCGTGCTTTACCAGCGGCTTCACATCGTCGTGCAGCACAGCTCCTCGCGGGCACACCGGCACAATCAAGACGCTATGGCCTTCTCTTTGCAGTTCCTTTACCTCGGGGATTGCAAACGCTTCCTGTGAGCCGCAAGGGAGGGTCGAGGTCACATAGATTATTCTCATCGCATCACCACTGCGTGGGAGGGGGACAGCTTGTGGTCAACCTCGTTCGGATAATCCTGGTCGCTGGCCGGCTGTACCAATTCGAAGGCATAGCCCATCCGTTCAAAGCCAGTTTTAACCTGTAGGACACGGGTTTTATCCTCGTATGTTCTCACTCTTCCTCCCGCGCCCCCCGACTACCGATATTGTGGTGAAGCTACTGTAGTCCATACTCACCCCCACCCCAACACGTAGAACTGCGTAATCAATGCCTGCACGTTTTCTGGTAAAAGTACCGGTGTGGGCAGGCCGCTCTGGGGGCGATGATCGTCCCTGGCCTGCCGAGAAGCAACCCCGGAGAGACGGGAACTGATGGCATTCAAGCCAGTCACCTGGGCCTCTACCCTAGCGCAACCAGGCTCATGGAGTTACACCAGGGCCTTGATGCACCTTGTACTCCTGGGCTATCTGGTTGCCTGTAGTCTGCTGTTTGTTGAGTCGCGGTGGATGCGCCTGGGGGTGTTGCTATGGGGGCCACTGGTGGCCCTGGCACCGTTGCAGACAGCGGCAGGGCTTGTTCTGTGTTTGGAATTGGCCTCGCCATTTCCGGTCGAGTTCGACAGCCCTGTACGCCACTTCACTGCCAGCGGGGCCATCGTAGGAATATTGTGCGTAGCGACCATCTTTCAGATCGCACGTTCCCCGCAAGCCTCGCTATTCCGCCGGACCCTCGGCTTTGGAGCCTTGGCTACGATCACCTGGCTCTTACTGAATACTGCCATCACTGGCATCAGACCTGATACCGACAGTTGGCTGGCCGGGGCGTGGTTGTATGTTGCAAGCCCCGTCATAGGGCTGGCGGCGGCAAGTGCAATTATGCACCTGGGACAAGCGAAGTACCGTTGGCTTCAGATTGTTGTCGTCCTGGCTGCACTATCTGCGATCGCCCAGAATCTGGTGGTCCTGTGGCAGTTTTCGCATTCTTCGATGATTGTCAGCAAACACAATGCAGTGGGATACGGGACGACTTCTGGCACCATTGGGATGATAGCGATCCTGATTGCCTGCGCGATAGCCTTCTCAGCACCTCGTACTCCCAAGTCAGTCTTTCCCGCACTCTTTGCCGTATTCATGATCCCGTGCGTGCTATTATCGTTCTCCCGGGCTTCGTTTGTTGGCCTTGCGCTTGGCTTTGCAGTACTACTGTTACTGTCGAACAGACGGGCCTTCTTTGCCGCATCTATCGGCACCCTTACCATCCTGGTGCTATGGCCTTCGATTTCCCGCTCAATCTGGGACTTGGCAACTGCCGGAGGGACGGCAACGGGCGCCGGGCATATTGGCAGTTGGCAGCAGGGAGCATGGCTGTTCTCGAAGTACCCGCTGTTCGGAGCCGGCCTCGGGGCGTCACGATACCTGGTGCCAACGGCTCCTGTGGGCGGATCAACAGGATATGCGTCCACACACAATGCCTTCCTCACCCTCGCAGTTGAATTTGGGCTCCCTGCTGGTCTTATTGCCATTTACCTGGCAGTGGGGGCCATTCGCGAGGGCCTACGTGGTATCCGCCTGAAAAGCCCTCAGACCCCCTTATGGCTTTCCCGGGGTCTGGTAGCTGTGACGGTCGGCATGCTTGCAGAGGCTATGTTCACTGAGGAGATGTTTCCCTCATACAGCAATATGGGCTTCCTGGTCCTGCGAAATACAGTCTACTTCTGGATCCTGTACGGGATAGTCACAGGATGGAATCTGCTATCAGACAATGAGCGCAACAATAGCTCGCGGGCCGCTCCGCACCCTGAAACCGTGCGAAGGAGTCCACCATGAATGTCCTGATGCTTGCACGGCCCAATCTGTTGGAAAACCCCGGTGGCGACACCACGCAGATACTGAAGACAAAGGAACACCTGGCCAAGCTGGGGATACGGGCTGAACTTGCACTGGAGCTGTCCGAAGAAGCGCCAGCTCAGATCGCAGACTACGACCTCATCCACGTCTTCGCGGATACGAACAGGCAATCCTGCGTATACAGTTGCATCCAGGCAGCAGTGTCTAAGGACAAGCCGGTAGTACTGTCAACAATCTACTGGAAGTGGCCAGAGCAGGAAGAGTATCAGGCGCGGCGGGATGCCTTTGGTCTTCTGCGCGGTGCCTTGCCCTACATAGCGAAGCAATGGGCGACAAGGTCATCGGCAGCGACCACTTTGCTGGAGCAGTTCTATTCTGCCAAAGCTCGGCTGCGGGGCCAGCCAACCAAGCCGGTACGAGGGCACTGGCAACTCAAGCGTCAGATGAGCACGGACGCGATGTTTGGCGCGGCAGCCCGCTCTGCAGATGTGCTACTGCCCAATTCCGAGGCCGAGATGCGGCTGATCGAGGAGTTACATCAAGTTGATACGCCGTATGTGGTAGTCCCCAACGCTGCAGATCCGCTATTTGTCGGCGCCAGGCCCGATTGGTTTCGCCGCGAGTACGGTGCTCAAGATTTCGTGATGTGCGCTGGGTGCGTGTGTCTGCGTAAGGGTCAACTAGGCCTTCTGAAAGCACTGCACGGCACGGGGCTGAGGGTTGTCATCGTGGGCCGCGCGACAGGGGCGTATGCGGACAGGTGCCGACGCGTAGCGCCGCCCGATGCCCTCTGGGTGCCATACCTGCCGCCTGAACGGTTGGCCAGTGCTTATGCTGCGGCTAGAGTCCACGTGTTGGCGAGCTACTACGAAACTCCGGGCCTAGCCAATCTGGAAGCAGCCCTGGCTGACTGCGTCATCGTCTCAACAACTCGCGGTTCCACACACGAATACTTCCAGGATGATGTCTTCTATTGCGAACCTGATGATATTGCATCCATCCGCAGCGCGGTTCTGGCTGCCTGGCAGGCGCAGCCCTCACCATGCCTGCGCGAACGAATACTCAAACACTACACCTGGCAGGCAGCGGCCCAGGCAACGCTGCGCGGATACGAGCTAGCGATGGCGCGGTACGTGCCGAGCCGTAGCCAGGAGGCGGCAATTTGCTGAACGGTCATACAATACTCTGCTTCGGGTACAGCACCTGGGATTTTGTGCGGACCGACCGGATTCTGCTGGAACACTTCGCCCCCAATAACCGATGCGTCTACGTGGAGGCCCAGGGGCCATACCAGGGACAGTTGCGGAATGCCTGGCGACAGGTGCTAACGGCCCCGGTCTGTGAAGCTGTATACGGAGACGGGAACGGCATGCTAGTGCTTCCCGCACCGCCTCTGCTTGCCGGAGTCAAGGGAGAGGTGGACTTGATACCCCGGTTTGTGACACCGACTCTGGCCAGGCTGAGCGAAAGTATGCTGGGCCGCTACATCTCGAAAGCAGCGGCTCTTTATGATCTGCGGCCGACGATGCTCTGGTTATGGCATCCTTTCCATAGCTGGCTGTTGCGCCGCTGGCCCGATACAGCCAGTTGCTATCTCATATATGACGAACTCCACCTATTCCCCCAGAACGCACCAATTGCCCGGCTGCTGTCACGCTGTGACGAGAAGCTCTGCCAGGCGGCAGACGTGGTGGTGACCTCCTCGGCTAGCCAGTATGCGCGGCGCAAGACGCTCGGCAACGTTCATCTCCTAACAAATGGCTGTGACTTTGACCTACATGTCAAAGCCCGCGAGCCAGGCCCCACGCCAGCGGAACTCGAGGGCCTGCCACGCCCAATCATCGGCTTCATCGGCCACCTGGATTTCAGAGTTGACGTGAACTTGCTGGTGGCAATCGCGAGGCTGCGCCCAGATTGGAGCCTGGCAATCATCGGGCGAATCCGTGAAACTGCCCCGTCACTGAGGGAGCTTAGGAGTTGTCGAAATGTCGTCTTTATTGACGCCGTTTCACCAGAGCAAGTGCCCGATTACAACCGGTCAATTGATGTAGCTATCATCCCATATCGCATTACAGCGGCGACCAGCGCAATGTTTCCGATGAAAGTGTATGAGCACTTGGCGGCAGGGATGCCCGTAGTCGCAACACACTTGCCTGAATTGGCAGCTCTGGGTGACCTAATCTCCATGGCAAGCGACGCGCGGAGCTTTGTTGAAGCGATAGAGCGTGAATTGGCGGCTAACGATGCGGCAAAGGTGAGCAGACGTGTGGCAGCGGCAAAGGCAAACTCCTGGTCGGCGAAG
>JALGTI010000010.1 GCA_029821455.1 Candidatus Zipacnadia bacterium
TGCGGTGGAGGATGTTGTGCCGGTCGGCCTCGGTGATATCAAGCGAGCGGAGGGCAAACCCAGCATCTCTGGGCCGGACATCTACGCGAAGGGGCACCGTGCTCCGTGCACAATGCCGCTTTATAGAGGCAGACAACGGTAAATAAGGGTTTGCAGCGTAGGGCATCCGCGCTAGAGTGAGCGGGACCTTGGCGTGGCATCAGTTCGGCGCATCGTTCCCCTGTTTAAGGACGTGACAGTTCACAAGCACACACTCCTAGCTGATAGCAAACTTCGATCAAAACCCAACACGGAATGAGCCGGCGGTGCTGGCACATAAGTTTCCTGCCTTTGTGGGCGAGCCGGAATAGACGGCCTGGCGCTTCCTACCTCAGAACTTTCACCCAGATTGGGCTGCCGTATGCCCGGAACCCGGCGGCCTGGGCAATGTTATGCGGGAATTCCTTCACCTGCCCTTCTTCCTTGACCTCCGCTCGGTAGAAATGCTGGCCAGGTTCTGCGCCTGCATCTGCATACGCCCACTCAAAGGTCCGATTATCAGGCGTCAACTCGACAATAACCTCTTCATCCCGCAGAATGCTCACCAGTTCAATCCTGCGCTGGCTGCGGATGTCTAGTTGCAGACGCGGCGCTCCGTTGCTTTCGACAGAACTGCCCATGAGGTGGCCGTTGACCCGGAAGTCCATCAGCAGCCGGGTGCCGGTCGTGGCGTAGCAGCGGCGCGCCTTGAGCGCTTCGATGACCCCTTCACGACTGCGCTCACGCACGTACAAACCTGTTACTCCACCGCCCATACTGGGGCAGATTCGGTGGTTGTCACTGGCTCCTGTCAGCCCGAAGCGGTAGCCGGCCTTGAGGTGCCGCTGGGTGATATCGGTGGTTTGCATATAATCATACCAGCCGGCGCAGACTTCGACACACTCCTCCTCGACGCGGCCGAACAGCTCCCATTCCTCGTGGTGAGCATGCCATAGGGATGCACTGTTGCTCATAGTCGCTATGAATCTATTAGCAGTTCTGCCATCCGGGTGGCTGCGGCGCGCGAGGGGCTGATCGCGGTCATAGTAAACAACAGCGCGGTGGTTCTTGGGGTGTTTCGGATCTTCGGGTGGATGGTAAGTGTACTCATAGCCCCAGAAGGCCACGAATTGCTCGTCATCAAAGCACTGGGCCACCGCATATAGGTAATCCACGGCGCTGCGGGTCATGACTATGTCGGAGTAGTAATCATTGTCTATGATGCAGCAGGCTCCCAGGCCACCGCGGTCGCGCGCGTATAGGAGCAGTTCCAGTGGCTCGCCTTCTGCGTCGGGTGAGTAGTAGGAATGGCAATGCAAGTCAGCCCAGATTAGCTCATACTCACTACTGCCCCAGGCAATCTTGTGAGCGTGCAGCGGCCCGATTACCTGCTCAGGCAAGCGCACTGGTTTCCAGCCAGCCCACAGTTCATCCGGATATTCTCTGAGTGGCTTTAGCTGCGCGCGGGACCGCTGCATCAGCGCGATATCAACTCCAGGCTCTCCGGGGCCTGTCTTGCACCCCCAGCTAACCGCTCCGGCAGGCTGAGGACTGTTGCTGTCCACGGTAAAGCAGCAATGCCCGTCTTGCACCAGGTAGGCCTGACACCACTTGTCGCCATCGTGGTACTTCGCGCAGAGCTGTCCGTTGTGTACATTTTCAGCGATGCCTTTCTCGTCCCGATGCCGCTCCCAAAAGAGCCACATGCCGTCCGCATCACGACTCAACATGGGCCGCCGGCGCAGGCCGTCGTATCCATAGTAGGTCTCGACCGGCAACATCCCCCAGTCCAGACGGGCCACGGCAAAGCTGTTGCTGCCCGGCGGCACCGCCCACTCCAAGCCGTTCCAGCGGGCGCAGTTGAGAGTGTGCTGGCGGCCAACGACGCCTTCGCGCTCGACATCTACACAAGTGTTCCAAGCCACCCAGGGAATACCCGAGGCATCCACACAAATGCTTGGGAACAAGTCCCAGTCCATTACTCGCCGACAGGGCACTGTGGCCAACTGGGGCTCCTCTCCGTCTCCTGATATGGCAGCAGTGACTACGCGGAATGCCCCGTCTAAGTAGGCGTTGAAGGCGAGCCAGACAGTGCCGTCGGAGGCAGCGGCCAGGCGCGGGCGCATGTGAAAGCCGTTCACGCCGGGGAAGCTGACTTGCGGTGACCAATTGCTGCCATCGAATGTGCGAAGGCCCACCTTAGGGGCCTCGCCGTGATCCCAGGAACAGTAGCACAGCCACAGATGCCCGTGCGCATCGCAGGTCCCGGCCGCGTGGAAGACAAACTCCTTGTCGCCTGGCATTACCAGCGGCTCGGCCCATTCTCCGTCGTAGTGGCGTGCTACCAGGTCCCATTCTTCTTCGTACCGACTGGACCAAGCGCACCACATCGCGCCGCTCGGCTCCGGGATTAGCGTCGGCTCGAGGCACAGGCCGGTGGGCGAGATGATCTCTGTATCAGGGCAGGCTTCGGGTGAGTAGACGCGGATAGCTTCCAGATCGCCCTCATTGGAGTGCCAGGCGGCCCAGTTACGGCTGGCTGCATCGCGGCTGACAGCGAAGTGGCGCGGCGAGTAATAGCTGCGCCTTAGGATGGTCGGGAATTCGTTGGTGTAAGCATTGCCTCGCATAGAGATGCTCCTTCGTGTGAGACGCAAGAGGCGACCTGCACTCTTGCTCTGTTTTCACCTGCCGGCGCCGCCGGCCCGGCACACTGTACCGTGCGGCGGCCGGGGTCCAGCCTCGATCAGCTTGACCAGCCGCGCGCCGTCGCCATAGCGGCTTTGACGCGTCGGCGACTTGCAGTTGAGCAGAATACAGCTCAGCCTCAGGCCCCAGTAGCACGCCGGCCCACTCCAGTTCCCCATACTCAAAGCCGCGCTCGTACTCGACGAACATTCGCACGGCCTCCCCCTGTGCCGATACCGTCCCAGGGAACAACAGAAGCAGCAGGGCGCAGGCAATTGATGCCTCTTTCACGAGCGTATTCCCTTTATCCGAATCGTGATGCTCTTTTCGTCCTCGGGAAGGTTCTCGCCTGCCGCCCGAAGGCCACTAGCACGCGAGCCCCCGTCAGTAGACGGAGGCTCGCAACTAAGCGCCATACTGGAATGTGGCAGCTATTGGCCTGCCTCCGGTGGCACTCTGTTCTCCTGCAGCTTTAGAGCATTAGGGAAATCCTCCACCACTCGCTCTAGTAACTTGTCCGGATGATTCTCCATCACATAGACTTTCAGTCGCCAGATCAGGCCATTGCCGTCAGGCGCGGGGAGCCAATTGGGGTTATTGTGCTCGCAGTCGTGCCACGCCTGGGCCATACCGCCTGCGGAGTCGTTGGCCAAGGCCGCCAGATACTGGCCATCACGCGATACCACGCCGATGACGGGGGTTATGTACCGGTCATCGCTGTAATCCGCCCAGCTCTGGGGACCAACCTCGGGTATGTGCTGCCATACCCCCACGTAGCTTTGCACCCAAGGGGGGTTATTGTAGGCATCCTCGGGGTCGCGGCAGGGGATCTTGTTGCGCACTGTTTGATGCAGGAAGGTCCGGCCGCGCTCGGTAAAGATGAAGCAACGCTTCACGAATTCCGGAAATGGATCGGGCTTGCTAGCAAAGGCTGGCGCGTTCTTCAACTGCCAGCACAGGTTGAGGGGCGGGTAATCACGCGCTTCCAGTTCGTCCATGCCCTCGCCCGCCAGGCGCGCCAGGAATTCCACAGCCCCAGGTTGAGGAGTAACCGTGGTGATAATGTCCTGAGTGTGATCCGCCCAGGTATGGCGTAGCTCGAGGGCGCCACCGTCAAGAGGGGTCGCACCCGCAAACACGATGCCACCGGATTCGTAGAGCCAGGAATCACACCGGAAGTCCGGGATGTTAGGGAAGATGCTCGCCACATACGTCATTGAGCCGTCTTCACTCTGCCATACAGCAAGCGTGGGCAGAACCTCCGGATCGGGATTGACTGCCTCAACTAACATACCTGTTGCCTCCTTCCCTGTTTGGTTGTCGGCCTGGGCACCTTGGTGCTGTGCCAATAAGAGCCCCCACGCCAGGGCACATATCACAACACTACCAAAGCTCACACTTGGAGATAGCCTCCTCATATCTACCACTCCCATTGATAAACGTGGTCTAGAATGCCACTTCCATCGCCCGGGGTGGGCAGACGGGCACGCACAGCTCGCAGGCGATGCATTTGTCGGGGTCGAAGATGACATCCTGCGTCTCAGGGTCCTTCCACAGCGCAGCGGTCGGGCACACAACGACACAAGCCCCGCAGTGGGTGCAGACGCTTTCATTTCGCACCACGTTCTTCTCTAACGGCTGGACGGAAACGCCCTGCTGCCGGGCCCACCTGAGGGCCTTATCTACATCCACCCGCTTGCCGGCCAACCCCAGGACCATTAGACCCTCCTGCTGAGGGGTGATATTGGCCCGCAGGATGTTGAACTCCAGGCTAAACTCTCGAACCATTCGGGAGACAATTGGCTGGTCTATCAAGTTCTCAGGGAAGTGCAAAACGACTCTGCGCTCTACCATTCAGATCACCGCCCCTCCTGGGAGGCTGGGCGCTCTTTGAGATTCTTGAAAGTCTGCCCGGAGTCGGCCGAGGGCAGCAATTGGACGGGCTCAGTCAGCTCGAAGTCGCCGGCCTTGATCCATTCCTTGAGGATCGCAGCTATCTCCCTCGCCCTCGGATAGCTGGAGAGAGAAACGGTTGGCACCTGCTTGCCCTTGATGGTAATCGAGCCGCTCTTGAGCTCCTTATAGCTCACGTGCCCCAGCGGCCGGCCCTCATTATGAGAATAGTCACGGCTGTAGTCAACAATGGCCGCGACGATGTCTTCGTCTTTGACGGCGGTGTAGCGGGCCATCTCCTCATTGAGGATGGGGATGGGGATGCCCAGGCCCACGGCAAGCGATGCGCCATAGCCCAGCATACTGACCCCGACGATCCACTTTGGCTCCATCGCCTTCATATCGCCGACGACAGCAAGGGTTCCAGCTCCACCTTTGGGAACACCGTTTTCCGAGCGGGCAACCGTTGGATCGTGCTGTGTACCCTCCCAGAACACATAACCCTGAGCACCACCCAGGAAGATGCGAGTGCCGATGCCGATGGTCTTGTAGTAGGGGTCGTTGAGCAGCGGGCTGAGCTGACCAGCCGAGCAGTAATTGGCTGATCCGAGATCCTTCTTGACCACGCCCAGATATGTGTAGATGTCGCGTTCGGCGTGGAGATTGACCGCAACGTTATAGTTCTGGTAGCAGTTTCGGGGGTCGCACAGGAAGGCCTGGTTGAGGTCTTTTAGGTTAAGCCAGGTGTCCAGGCGCTTGCGGGGATAACAATCTGTCCCGTAGCCCTCAGCTACCAAGCGGACGTCGTTGCCTGCAATCAGATCCTGAATGACGTGGCCGCCACCGTAGCGGAACTCGCCGGGATGTTCAGTGTTGAGGGGGTCGTCTTCGGCCACCACGGTAGCCCCAATGTACAGGTCAACTGCCGCCAGGCCGCCGTAGGCCGGGACACCATTAAGCCAGGCGTGCTGCACCTTCATTCTTGGATCGGTGTGCCCGAAGTTGAGGAATGCGCCAGACGAGCACATTGGCGCGAAGGTGCCGGTGGTCACCACGTCAACTTGCTTGGCGGCTTTGCGAATCCCCGCATCGGCCACCACATCTATCATCTCTTCGGCGGTGACGACCACTGCCTGGCCTTTGCGGATCTTCTCATTTATCTCAGCGTAAGTCTTAGCCAAGGTTATCGCCTCCTGAGTCTGTCTGGGGCTCAGGCGCCGTGTACGAAATGGCAGCCTGAGCGTTCGTACGTACTCTCGCAGACCTGCTGCGAGCAGAGCAACCGTGTATCGCGCCGGCGAACCCGGCGCCGGGGCATAACCATCTTCATTGCCGACTTATCCCTGTGGCCTCTGGCTGCCATTTCGGAACTCACCCCCTTCTTTGCGCATATACTGGGTCTTGAACCAATAATCTACAGATAAATGGGTAACTTGTCAATCCTTATCTGGGCGTTCGAAGCATGAGGGCGGCTCTGATCCGCGTGCTTAACTACGGTTTTCACACGTCCTCTCCTCTTCCAGCAGCCTGAAGCCGTTGAGGACCATACGCAGCAGTTTCAAGGGGGCCAAAGAAACGACCGAACGAACGGCGGGCGGTATTGCTGGTGTTTGCCTCGGCGTACCCAGCGTTGCCACTGCTTGTCGGTCAGGCGAATATCCGTCAGCGCGAACTCGTGGTAGCTCATCACCAAGCCAGTAGAGACCATTCCGGGGTTGTCCGGAACGTCCGGCCATATCACCAGAATGGGGTAGAGGGGGGCGGTGGCTACATGCCGGACTGTGCCATAAAGAGAATCAGTGAAGACATCGGCAACTAGGCACGGCTGCTCTTCGGCGCCCACCGCGATATCGTTTACTACTAGACCTTCGGTCCCACTGTCGTCGCCACCAACGAGGAAGTGCACCGGATACTGGAGACACGGGCAATTCACGTCAATATGCCTGAGGCCACCGAGCAGTTCGAGACAAACGTGACCCCGGAGCTAGCGTTGCCACTGAAGGAACGCTTGGTGGCCTTCCGAGCACGACACCTGGGCGCGGAGTTGGCCGACATCTCAAAATCCGCGACGGGGAGGCTCGGCGACATCCTCAAGCCTCTTCAGCAAATCAATCGCTTAGTGAAGCCGGGTCGTGAGGCAGCTTTCCTGAACCTCGTTAGGGAGCTTCACGCCGAGCGCTTGACTGAAAAGGCAGCTAGCCTGGAGGCAGAAATCCTGGGTGCCGTGGTCGACCTCAGCCATCGAGTCGAGCGCAGGATTCTGCCGGTCAAGACAATCGCAGACACTCTGAACGAGGATCAGCCCGCGAAGTCGCGGCTCTCCTATCAAAAGGTTGGCCGGAGGCTGAAGGCGATGGGGTTTCGGAGAGAGCGAACCTCGAGTGGGGCGGCGGCAATCGTCTGGGATGACCGACTCATACAACGGATGAAGGATACCTATGGCCTCGGCAAAAGGTCAGAAACGTCAGAAACACCAGAAACGCCGGACTCAGCCAGTGATGTTACTGCCGTTTCTGACGATACTGACGTTTTACAGCGCTAGCTTGAGACGGTCCACTCGCACCCTGTCAGAGCTGCAGCTATCTCAGTCGAAATAGAGAAAGGAGCACGGGGATTATGCAGAGACCAATACAACGCAACGGTCGCACTCCACGCCGGGCAGTACTGGCCGCCATCCGCAAGCGGTGCCTGGCCTGCGTGGAAAGCTGGAAGCAGGTCCAGCGATGTGACAAGACAGACTGCCGCCTGTGGCCGTTTCGGTTCGGGCTGATGCCGGAAACCGCCTCCGAACAGGGCAAGCTGGTAGACCCGAAGAAGTTCAAGTATTGGGAGGATATGACACCGGACGAAAGGCAGCAGACCTACCGACGGGACAAGTGAGAGGGCCGCAGTCTACACGTCGGTGTTGCTGTGGGTCGGTCACACGCTCACAGGCAAAGGCCCTCGGCAACTGATCGAGCAAAGCCTGAACGAAGCGCCGCCGGGTGCGGAGCTGCCCAAAGCTCACAAACGCCAGCACGTTTCGTCCCGCTACGGCCCCAATGGCGGTTCTACGCTCCAGGACGCGCTCCGGCCGGTGCGATAGGGTTAGGTAGGCTCCCCGAGGTATCGGCCCTCAGAACGCGCACACAGACGCTATTGGGGAGCATTTCTTCGTGTCTGTGTATTCCTCGGTGAGTTGTTGGTCAGGGTGCAGGGCTGCGGCGTATTCTCCGTTCCCAGGTGACTCTCGCTGCCAAACAAGGCAGGGATGGGCGCTCAAATGGCGAATTACCGAACCAAGCCAGTGTTCTTTCGGCCAGAACAGGAGTCGCGCAGGCCGCTCTACGGCGGTAAACCAGGATCCGGGGCGTTTCCCGGGGGAGGGGTGGGTGAAGATGAAGGCCAGATTGATAGTTCTTTGTGCGGTGATGGTTTGCGGCGCCACGGTTTGCTGGAGCAGAGGAAACGCAGCAGAACTGCCGATCCGATACAACGGCTCGGTGATGTCGGTCGCCTTCTCACCTGAGGGTAACGTTGTGGCGACCGGTGGTGGGCAAGGGCTTGACGAGCCGGGTGAGGTCATACTCTGGGACGCACAAACCGGAACGATACTCCGGCGGCTGCACGGGCACAGTGAGCTGGTGGTCTGCGTTGCCTTCTCGCCGGATGGCAAGACACTGGCCCGAACACCCCCATTAGGATAGGTGCGACCTCTGATGCTGTGAGGGCAGCAGGTACTCTCATTGGTGATCGTCTGGCCGGGAATGGAAGAGCAGACTTTGGCCAGGCGTTCCTGTGGCCCATGATCGCCTGTGCGCTAGGCACCGGGCTGATTTTCTAATTTTTGGGACTTATGTCACAGCGAGATAATGAGTGGCCGCTAGGCAGTGGGGTAGCGAATCCGAAGTGGTGGGCGAAAGTGAATCCTGACGCGGACGGTGGCCGCCTACCTGGACACGGAGCAGAACTTCAGTCGTCTCACGGGCTACAAGCATCTGTGGAGATTACAAGCGGCATTGGATGAGAAACATCTCAGCCAAGAAGGATTAGTCGCCCAACCCAATGACACGAGGGGAGCCGTTGGAACTTTCAACTAGATCAGGGACATACTCCGGCAGCGTTCGTGGGGCGAGGGATTACTACCTCAACCAGAGAATGTTTCAATGTTCAACATGCCCAAAGGGAGGAGCCGGGCATAGGTGTCTATGACTTGGTGCTGAAGCGCCGCAGCATCCGCAAATACGGGCAGGAGCCAATCCGCAAAGAGCCGCTGGATAAGCTGCTTGATGCCTTGCGCCTCGCGCCCTCGGGAGGGAATGGAGACGATGCTGCCATGACCCGTGTGCCCTTCGACGTTTGCAGTGAAGGTCTTCCAGCTATACTGTGTTGATAGCGAGGACAAGTAGCCTGAGGAGCCTAGCAAACCAACGTGGGTGACACGCAAAGATTCCGGATTCTCGTGAGATATCAAGAAAGGGAGAGGAAAATGTTGTACCGGATTCTTGTCTTGGGAGGTATCCTGGTTGTGATGACCTCCATGGTGGGCTGTTCCAGTGCAAATGAAACTGCGACGCAAGCTGGCTCGCATGGTCGGGGACAAGGTCTGACTGTCATTCCGCCCGGGCCGGTCACGGACAAGATTGAAGTCGAGATCCGCCTCACCGTGCGCAATGATAAAACCGATGCCCAAACGTACGCTGTCAGCTTCTACTGGGACGAAGCTTCGCACCAACACCTCATTGACTCGCAGCGAGTCAGGGTTTCCGGCGGCGAGGCTGTCCTGGTGAACGCCTGGGCGCCTACGGCAGAACACGAAGGCAAGCACGACTTGCTGTTCCGCGTGCAATGTGAGGGGACGACCGTCGCCGAGGGAAGCTGGCCGCTGGAGGTCAGCCCCTGCGAGACGCGGGCGCTGCCGCTGATTCAAGGCGTCTGGTACGACCCTGGGATGATTACCTTCGGCGGGTACGGGCCACAAGGCGCAACGGAGGATGACATACGAGGTTCCGTTGACGCGATAAAGCGCCTGGGTGCCAACATACTGATCATCAGCTACGTCGAAAGCAGCAGCCTTTCTTCCGAGAACAGCGAGGGGCTGGTCTACTATCCTTCGAGCATCGAGAGAGACTTCCTCAAACCTGCCGGTCTGGACTTCGACCCGATCGAAGCCATCCTTTTGCAGGCAGATGACAACGACATGCACGTCTTTATCGGTAACGGCCGTGGCGGAGACTTATATCTGCTGTGGAACGGCTTTGGCGATGTGGAGCGTACCCAGAGAGCCATAGATCTGGGTGTGGAGATGGCTAATGAATTGTGGGACCGGTACGGTCACCACCCGTCCTTCTATGGCTGGTATTTCGCCCACGAGGCGGATGACATAGCCCAGGCCTCGGCCTACTACAACCCGCTGGCCGACCACTGTCATTCCCTGGCCCCCGACAAGCCGGTCATGGTCGCCCCCGCCGGCGCTCCTACCATCAGCCCAGATATCCTCAGGGACAGCCATGTGGACATCTTCGCGTACCAGGACTCTGTGGGATATGGTTACAAGGACCTCAAGGCCACCTGGGATCCCGAAGTGCGCATCGCAGACCTGCCAGAGATTTACCGGCATTATCGAGAGATGCACGAGGGCACTGGCAAGCACCTGTGGAGTGACCTGGAGATCTGGCGAGGCAGTGGCGATCCCAAGATCGGCAGCCGACCGGCGAAGATTGACGAAGTGAAGCGGCAGATAGCCATCGAGGCCAAGTACGTCGAAACGATCACGGCCTATACGTATCAGTTCATCGGAGGCAAGGCTTCGGCGACAGAACCGCTAGAGCCGGCTGGCGGGTACGCTACCAAACTGTACAACGACCTTCTGGACTACCAGACACAGACCCTGGGAAAAGCCTACACCGGCCATTGACAATAACCTTGTCGGGGAGCAATATATGCCCGGCAACCCTATCATCCGCTGTGTGAGTCTATGCATTCACGCAGGGGTGGTTAGCGGCGGGCCATAGATCGTCAAACGCCAGTCGACCGTGGGGTCGGTGATGCGGCAGGTGCACAGCGCGAAAGGAGGAAGCGGATTGACGTGGCAGGATGGCAAGCGTTGGGTCTATTCGGTGACGTACGATGAGGGTCTGGAGGCGCTTCTGGACAACGCGGTCCCGGTTCACCGCAAGTACGAGATGCCCGGGCACTTGGCCCTCGTCGCCAGCCAACTGGGTGTAGTCCGCAGGATCCCGGTCGAGCTTGATCAGGAGCCGCGCTGTAGTTATGATGGGATGATGACCTTGTCCGTCGAGCAGATAAAGATGCTGTGCGCCGAGGGTTGGGGAGTCTCCAATCACAGCATGACTCATCCTGCCATCACGGCGGAGAATGCCCACTACGAAGTCATCGAGAGCCGCAAGGTGCTGGAGGACGCCCTGGAAATGGAGGTCAGGATGTTCTGCGTTCCCGGATGCAATGACTGGTACGAGGCGGTGCGTGCCGTTGCCGCCCAGGCCGGGTTGCATTCCATTCTGACCATCTATGATGACATCAACACCGCCGATACCGATCTGCTGCGCCTGTGCCGGGCGCCCCTGCACGAGGAGTATCCCCCGCCGTTCTATTCGGCCTACGACCCATACAAGCGCCTCTATCAAGCGGTTGACGCGGGGGGCTGGGTCATTGACTACTGTCACTGTCCCCTGCCCGGCAAGGTGATGCACCCGTGGAAAGATTGCAGCCTTGAACATCTCGAGGAGCGGTTTGAGATGGTGCTGCGAGTGGGTGGGGATGACGTGTGGCTCGCCGAGCCAAATGAGGTCGTTGAATACCTGCTGAGTGTAAGGTGATCTGCCATGCTTGAGAAAGTGCCGAGGGCCAAGTACGGACCACAGCGGATGATGGAAGGGAAGGAAGAGAAGCCGGTTGACATTCCCATGCAGTATCCCCGCACCATGGGGCCCAACTGCATGAACTACCTCCAGGAGGTGGTGGACAGCGGCTTGACAGTTGATATGGTGGGGCGCTTCGAGAAGGCATTCGCAAAGGAACTGGGCGTGAAGCACTGCATTGCCACCCCGGGTTGCACACCCGCGCTGGCAACACTTGCGGCAGCGTTTGACTTCGAGCCAGGGGACGAGATCATCAACAGCCCCATCGCAGACTACGGAACGCTTCAGGGCCTGGTCACGGAGAACTATATACCTGTCTTTGCCGACGCTGCACCTGGCACGGTCAACCTCAGCGCAGAAACCATCGCACCCTGCATCACCGATCGGACGCGGGCGATCCTCGTGGTGCATATGACGGGCATTATCTGCGACATGGACCCGATCAATGAGCTGGCCGAGAAACACGGGTTGATAGTCTACGAGGATGCCTGCCAGGCGATCTTCAGCCAATACAAGGGCCGATTGGCCGGAACCTTGGGGACCGCCGCAGGCTTCTCATTCGACTCAGAGAAGACTATGGGGTCGGACATCGGCGGATGCGTCGTGACCGATGACGATGACCTGGCCGAACGCGTCCGGTTCTACGGCCAGAGCCGTGGCGCACAACAGGAGCCACACTTTGGGCGCAGGCATGTCGCGCTTGGCTACGCATACCGAATGACGCAATGCACTGCCGCCATCTGCCTGGCCCAGCTTGAGATCGTGCGCGAGCAGGTCGTCCATCGGGACAAGATGGTGCGGCTGCTGACCGACCTGATCGCCGAGATCCCAGGGATTACGCCGATACCGATTCCGGACTATCTGGACGTGTACTCCTGTTGGATGTTCGGGTTCACCATTAATCCGGATCAGTTCACCTGCGACGCCGAGGGGTTCGCCAAGCAGGTCCAGGATGCAGGGGTGCCGATGGCGGACATCGGCAAGATGTATCTGATGCCGGCAGCGTGCACCTTCCTGGAAGACATGACGCGCAGCAAGACCTATCCCTTCTCGATGCCGCCGGCCTCGCACGAGTATAGCTTTAGCGAGGACAATTGCCCGAATGCCAGAGACTACCTGGAGAACTTCGTATACTGGCCGACTTTCTGCGAGAAGTACACCGAGGAGATATGTGAGCAGGTCGCAGGTGTCGTCCGGGCAGTTGCCGACCGCTATCGCAGGTAAAGGCGGCCGTGGCGCAGGCGTCCGACGTGCGGTCCCCGTAGCGCAGGGGGCTGGTCTGCGAAGCTACCAGGGGGTAGGTCGGCCATTGCCTACGACAAGCAGCCTTGCTTGCTGGAGGGGCCGGATGCATTGCCTTCAGCCCCTGTAGGTGCTCCGTTACCGGGAGAACTGCAGGGCGGGGACCCGTCCCCCGCCCAAAGCGCTTGGTGGCCTCCGCATCCTGCCGATGAGCATAATCTTCTCCCCTCCCCCCTCCCACGCATTGACCGGCGTCAGGCCCGCATACGTGCCCCGAGTTCTGGCGGGAGATCAGGAGCGGGATTCAGCCCTGGTCGCCAGGGTGGAGCTTCTGTTTGGTATCAGCAGGCTCTTTCTCACGGTGACGGCGGTGGAGGACCCAAGCTGCATCGGGCAGCGCGCCGGAGAACCCCCGTAAGGTCCCAAAACTGATACGCAGCTGTTGTTGGTCGGGATATGGTGTGCGGCCTCGAGGGCGGGAGTCGGAATCAGCCGATGCTGGTTTGGCCCGAACACCGTGGCGCCATCAGGACTCACGCATCCAGCCCCAGATTCTGTCTGGCCGCCCGGTATTGGCTTCTGTTGAGCGTGACGCCATCCTGCGCCAGTCATGTATCTCTCTAATGGGACGCGTCGAGCTATCTTTGTAGGGCGACAAGAGGCCTTGCCCCGGCCTTGCTGTGGGGCATAATCGAGGGCCGAGGGACGTGGCGTGACGCCGTGCAGCGAAAGCAGGAGGGCACTCTTCCCGGACACAGGGGGTGAGAAGCCCCTGCGCATTGGTTTTGGCCCCCGCGGATTCATTCCAGTGCGCGGGCCGCAGTAAGTGGGCTGACAGAGAAGTGCACTTGCTTGGCGAATAGCTTCTAGCGGGCAATTCCAGGGATAGAGGCGCAGGTGAAGATGAGCCAGCAGCACCGGTGTTCAGGTTGCGGGCGCGTGGTCAGAGCCGAGGACCGCTTCTGCGCTGACTGCGGGGCTTGGTTGGACAAGAGCGGCTCTCCGTGGAGTCCCATAGCTTATCTGCGCCCTCAGGACTAATCCATTCAGCCGGAGATTCTGCCCGACGGCCGGGTCTGGCCTGCCGTTGGTCATAAGGCTATCCTCCCTGCATGTTCTGATATGTGCTTCTTCTGTTACCGTGTCCTTGTACCTCCGGAACAATCCGTCCCATCTGGTCAGGTGTCTTTCTGATAGCAGGCCTCCTGCCGCCGGTGTTAGGATGTGGCATAATAGACGGCAAAGGAACGTTGCGTAGTCCATTGCGCCGAAAGCAGAATGGCATTCTGCCCGAGGACAGGGCACGAAAACGCGCTACGGATTAGTTTGGGACCTTACGGCGGCATCGGCGGTTCATTTGGCGTGAAGAGCGCCAATTTGCTGGGGGGCGAGTGTGTTGGAGGCAAGGCCCAGGCTCAGAATCCAGTCTGAGATACACCGAGGAGCGCGAGTTAGCCCGCGGACAGTGTGGCGAGTCTTCTGGGGAAGATGCCCCGCGGCAGTCGCGCTTGCGATGTTGAGCACCATCATTGTATGCCGCTTGTCCCCTTACCTTTCCGCTTCCGAGTTCTCCCTCCTCTATACTCTCTTGGCGCTGCGACCGGTTGGCCAGCCCGACCCACGTATTGCGCTTGTCGGCCTTGAAAAGGAAGCAATTGATGAGTTCACAGAGCAGAGGCCCGAGGGGTGTTCGTGTCACGCTATTCCCCGCAAAGAGATCGGTGAGGCCATATCACGAATTAAGAGGGCTGGTGCAAGCGTGGTTGTTCTGGACTTGGAGTTGGACGAGGTGTGCGCCTATGGGCAAGGGACCTCGGAGGCTCATGATCAACCGCTGGTGGATGCCCTGGACCTACCCGGCGAGACTATTCTGACCGCCGAAGCAAATGCCACTCCCGAGAAGCTTTACTTCGATGATCCGCCAGCCGCCTTCGTCGGCGTGTCAGATAACCCGCGGATTATCGCTTCTCCGGTGCTCTACAACGCCCATGGTGTGGTTCGAGGCGTGAGTCTGGTCCAGACGGGTAGTCCTTCTACCGTCGAGGAGGGATCGCCCTGGACTTCATAGGCCGGACCCTCTCGCCCCTCAGCCTTGCTGCCTATTCTGCTTACGTTGGGCGTCCCTGTGATATTCCAGAGCCGTGGGGACGCCACGGTGTCAAGTGCGCTGGTCTGGAGCTTCCGGTGTGGTCCAGTGCGCATATCTACCTGTTCGATCCGATCATGCCTGAGGCAACGACAAGCAAGTACGCTATGCTCATCAATTGGGTCGGGCCGACTGGGACGTTGCCGATATATGCTCTTTCGGCGGTTATCACGGCGGATGGTGAACTGCTGGCGCAATGGTTCGAGGACAAAGTGGTTTTCGTCGGGTCCGGCGTCGAAAGAGAACAGACGCCGATGCGCCAGGCTCCACGCAGAGCAAAGCCGCCGTACATAGACCAGAGCAACGAGAGGACGATGACCGGGCTGGAGGTGCACGCCAACGCCGACGACACCATCATGCGACAGAGGTTCATCCGGCCGATACCGACTCCCGTGGTCTGGGCAATCATCTTTGCGTGCAGTCTGCTCACTATATTGGCATTTCGCCGGCTTGCGACATGGTCTGCCGTCACCGTCGCCGGACTTGAAATGGCCGTTCTGTTCTTGCTCGGTATGCTGTTGGTGAGGTGGGACTACTGGCTGTACACCGTCGTGGGGACGACAGCCATTGCCTTCAGTGGGACTGTGACCGGCTTGTGGGGATATACGCGAGTGAGGCATGAAGCCGCCGTGCTGGCCGGTGAGGTGGAGGCCATGCGGCCCTTATGGGTCAGTGACGAGGGAGAGGAGATAGAGGCTACGGTCTTCGTATGTGATATGGCCGGTTACACGGCCCGGTCCGAAGAGGCTACTCCGGTTGAGATGATGCAACTCATCAGAGAGTTCTTCGCCGTTGTGGATGAGGTTGTGCAGCCATTCGGCGCGATGCTCCCGTGCAGATGTTCGCGCCGGCACGGGATCTTCCCACAGATCCGAAGCGATAGCGGTCCCAGGCTCTGAAGGCAGTGGGCTTGTGCCCGGCGTGGCTCGCGTCCGGCCTGCAGCGTGACGAGAGCAGCCGGGAGCGACGGTCAGGAATCTTTGAGCGCTCTCAACGCGCACTGCCTGATAGCATGAGAACCGTGGGCGTCGGCGCCGGACTGTATTCAGTTCAGAGGATAGTCGCGGCCGATGGCGCCACGGTGCAAGCCCGCAGCGAGCGGGGTGTGGGCTCCGCATTCATCTTGACGGTGCCGGTTGAACGGCGGCCGGCGAGAATGTAACAGGGTATGAGTGGAATGATCAATCGCAAACTGGTCCTCGCAGGTATGATGGCCGCAGTGACCGCCGCGTGGCTGGTGCCGGGGTGGTGTTAGTCATCCGCACGGCCGCGACTCGTGAGGGTGGTGGGCTCAGTTCAGATCCAGCCTGGCGGGCGCGGAGGCTGGATTACAGTATCACGGCTGCCTCATCACAGCCTTTACGGTAATGACCATGTGAAGGCACTCCAGAAGGCAAGCGCGACAATCCTGATTGATGGGGCACAAGTCAAGCTCCGTCCGGGGACGCATGTGGTCGTGCCAGGCCCAAGACCTAAGCAGACTCCACGCGGAGCATCTCGCTTCTGGGCTGTGGTGGGTAAGGTTTTCGTCTGGTTGATTGGTGCGCGCGAACTGGAGCTTGGAAGCGAGAACGCGATTGCCGCCATATCAGGTACCAAGTTCGCACTCGAAGTCCGGCCCGACGGCACGACAGTGCTAACGGTTCTGGACGGGAGTGTCACATTCTACAATGCTCTGGGCAAAGTGGTCGTGGGGGGAAGCGAACAGAGCACAGTGAGTCCTGGCTCGCCGCCCTCGCGTCCGATGCGTGTACATCCTTCGGGGTACATCGAGTGGGAACCTTCCGTGGAGTCGTTGTCGCTTGGGTGGGAGATGCGGTTGAGCCATGGCGAGTATCTGGGCAGGAACGTGAAGCGGAAGCGCCAGGCTGCGGTGGCCAAGAACTGTCGCGTCAGCTTGCTCTTGTGCACTGAGTAGTTGTCCAGGATCAGGTACAGCCCCTCAACGCGGCGCTCCCGCAGCCGCTTGATCTACCACGCCAGGGTCTTCTGGGCGATGTCGAGCCCGCCACAGATATCGCCATACGTCTCACCGCTCAAAAACCGCAACACTGCACGAGCCCGCTGCACCGGGGGGCCATTGATCGTTTCCCTGCGACCATCTGCAGCTCTGACAGCCTCTCTGGTTCGACTTGCCGATAGGCCTTGCGCACGGTGGCCATCACCTCCACCATCCCTATTCGACACACATCACCAAAGACTTCCTGTACTTGTTCACTTTTTGTGTAACGACTTAGAAGCCTGTCGCCGTATTATGTAACCACGCTGTCCGAGGAGAGACTCACAAAGCTCCGGCGATGCAATCGCTGAGGGAAACAAAGACGGCGGAGCCTCGGCGCCTAACCCGTTGCTTTCACTCCGACGTTTGACTCGCGTTCTCTCACGAGCTCGATGCTGTTCAATATAGGAACTCGGGCCTTGCTGGGTCTTGTAGCTTTGGGGACAAGCTCGATCTTCAGATCGCCGTCCACCTCAATCCCCTGGAATTCCCGAACAATCGCCCGATTGCGGCCGCCGGCCGCCCGAATAATGTCGAAGTCCTTCTCAACGAGCCTGTCCTGGAGCTTGATGTCAAAAACACGTCGCCTAGGCCGCTTGTTTTCGGTATCGGCAAAGCCGAGACGGACGGTGTACACAGCCCCGGGCTCGTCTTCACCAATGAGGGGGATGGTTAACGTTGTCAGCCCGGAGCAGCCGGAGGAGTACAGCCAGGGCGTGTCGGTGTCGGCAATTGGGCAGTGCTCCGCAGCCTGATTGAAGTAGCTGTGCCCCGGCAGTGTAGTGACATCGAGCTTCAAATCCAGCCGCATCCGCCCCCAGGGGCGCGGGTAGCCCAGCCACAGTTCTCCGTGCTCATCTCTTCTATCGCCGGGGCCTCCGAGGTTGATGGCCATGTGCTTGATGGGCGTCATCTCGCCGCGAGAAGTGAAAATGCCCCATGCTTTGTTCGGCTCGCGGGGCTCGAGGACCACAGTACTCTGCAATGAGTACAGGCAAACGCAGCCGGAACTGGCTTCGGGTTGGATGACCAGGCCATTAGCCGGTATTGTGTTAATCCAGCAGCCGGTACGGTACCCAGCAACATGAGAGGTGCCGTGATCGGAGACCAGGTCATAGTATGCGGTGAAAAACGAGCGGAAAAACAGGGCCTTGGGGCAGCCGGAGACGGTGCCGCAATGGTGCCCAGGCCGCTCAAACTCCCACACTGTGGGCTTTCCAGTCAAGGGATGAACGCGCATCTTCTGCTCGCCGGTCTGCAGGTCGAAGGCCCAGGGCTCGGCATGCAGCGTATCCCCAATAACTAGCGGACGGACACGGTAGCCAATGGGCTTTGACCATAGTGCGGAGCCATCCTTGGTAGATAGCGCAATGACACGACGCGCAGCGAATTCACCAGCGAGGAATTGCGTCCATAAGTGGCCGTTCGGATACGCACCACACAACAGCAAGACACCATCCTTGCAAATAGCCACCAGCCCTCCCCCGCCACAATCCGTGAGGTCAACGGGCTTTCCCCAGATCTGCTTCCCGCTTGCCGCATCCAGGGCCATAACCACCCGCACATCAGCCGCGGCCAGATCCTCTTCTGTTGCCCCCGCCTCAATCTTCTTCTTGAGGGCCTCCTGCCGCTGCTGGCTGGTGGCCCGGTCATCCGCGAAGAAAATGCGCCCCTCACTGATGGTAATGCTATTATTCCGTATCTTCTTGCCATGGTGAATCCAGCGTTGCTCCCCGCTTTCTATATCTACGGCAAAGACCGTGTCACTATACTGCCCCCCATTGAACGTGCTGCCGAACAACAAGCCATCTGCTACAGCGACGTACGCCCATTTGCGCTCAGTTCCATCCTCAGCAAGCGGTGCCGCAAAGGTAGCTTTGGTCTGGCCGGTGGCTGTATCGAGCCGCAGACACTTGGAGTCAGTAGCCACAAACAGGCTGTCTTCCGTGCAGGCGAGGTTGCCGCACTCGTGCGACATGCCCAGACGGCGCGCACCCGGAATCTCGCGCTGCCAGTACCTCACCCCATTGTAAGCATCAAAGCACATAACTAGATGTTTACCCGAGGGGTTTGTGCCAGGCTGGCCTGTCAGGTCTGCGCCCTGGACAAAGACACGGCCATTGATAGACAGCGGTGCCACGTTGCGCAGGTGCCGGCTGGGAAATCTGTTAGCGCCTGGCTCACCATACCACAGCACACCCAGCGGACACTTCACCAGCCTATCATCTGACGATGCAGTATTGCCCGCGTCGCCGTACTGGTGCGTCCAGCTCCCTGCACCCTCCAGGGGGCCACGCACTAGCTTCGCCCAGATGCCGCGCCTGCGGATCAATTCGATGTTTTCCCCGAGGCCCGTTGAGGCCATCCATTTTGCTAGCCCTTCCTCGTTCGGGCTCGCCCCAGCGCCTTGTGCTTGCGGCGGCTGCCCAATAAACAACACACCTCCGCAGGGCTTGAGCACACGGAGGGCTTCCTTCGCCGAGGCCGGCAACTGACCCAACACCAGCGCTTCGTCGGACACAACCAGGTTGGCGAAATAATCAGAATAAGGTAGGGAATCCAACTCACCCTGGTCTACGCAGACCTTGGTTCCATAGACTCCTGCAGCATCCAAGGCCTTCCTGGCCTGCGCAACTTTTGTTGCATCCGGCTCGATGCCGTAGATCATCAGGTCCGTGCGCTTGGCCAGCTCGTAAGCCAGGCGGCCCGTGCCACAGCCCAGAACCAGGCAATAGCCTTTCTTGACCCCCGTCTCCCTGACGATGCCGATAGCAGCCCGTTTATAAAGCGGCGTTAGCTCGTCTTCGGGATAGGGATCACGCACAACCTTTACTGCCGGGGCTGCTACCGGTGTCCCTTTTGCGAAACAATAGACGTTGCCCTTGTCTGTGCTGACAAGAAGATGCCCACCGGCCACAGCCAGACCCTTCGCCCGGCCCCTGACCTTGCCCGCCCAAAGCTCTTTGCCTGTCGTCTTGTCAAGCACGATGACTTCGTTTGACCCCCCTGCAAACAGCAATTCACCTGCCACAACCATCGAATCTAGACCCTTGCGTTCGTAGTGCCACTTGGTACAAGCCTCCAGGGCGGCCGCGTCCTTCTTCTCTTCCTGCGCATAGGCAACGCGGTCTACCGCCCGGATGCTACCACCATTCAGCAGATAGGAGACCTCGGGCGTAACGATGAGCCGCTGGCCGGGGAACCATGCAAAGCCGGCTTTCCCTGTTGTCTGGCGGTAAGCAACCAGATGCCTCTGCGTGCCGGCATACATGAGATCGTCGGTGAGGAGTGCATAGGTGCCGCCGACGAAGCCGTGGGCCGGCCATTGCGAGCCGCTCTTATAGACAAGCCGGCCATCTTGGCGGTCGAAGCAGGCGGGCAGCGTGCGGCCGGAGGGTGCAAACAAGTACCGCGCGGAAGCGAGCAAATAGCCCTGGGGTGAGAAATCGAATTGACCGGCATTCCGATCGCCAAGTGCGTCATTTCTCCAGATAAGTGTGCCGTCTTTGGCACTAACTGCGTACATATAGACACGTTCAGAGGGGAATATGCCAGCACCGAAGTAGGCCACACCACCATCAACCAACACACTGGTGCGGATCGGCCACAGCGAGATCATCTTGCCGCTTCCCAGGATTCTTTGTGCGGTCGGCGCGCCACGGAACTTCCAGATCAGTCGCCCATCAGACGCCCTCAAACAGTACACGTAGCCATCGTCGGAGCCTACGTACACCCGACCCTTGTGCACTGTTGGCGCCAACCGCACTGGCCCCTCCGTGAAGAAGGCCCAGCGCACTTCCCCGGTGGTTGCATCCAGCGAGTACACCTTGTTGTCCACTGACGAACCGAAATAGACAGCACCGTCAGCCACGGCCACATGCAAGGCATCATCAAACTTCATCTTGGGCAACTCGTACCAGCCACCACTGCCATCCACACCCCAGTTGTCCATCCGGGCAGCTTGCGGGTCGGGCCAGGCTGGCTTGGGCGCGGCCGGAGCCGTGTAGACCCATTGCTCCGTCAGGGGCAAAGCGACGGTAGCAGTTGTAGTGCCGCTGCGGGTGTTGTCGTGAAGATAGACCGGCCAGTCCGTATCACTTACCCCTGATGTTGACCGGACGCCTTGAGCTGTGACATATCCCCCACAGACACAGGCGATGGCCGAGCCAACAACTATAAGTACACCTACCGTCCATACGGATACCTTGCGAAAAACCATATCTTTACGTATCCAGCGACTTAAGCCGGTCTTCATTGTCTAGACCTCCGGAACA